>NZ_AGJL01000003.1 GCF_000243455.1 Methanotorris formicicus Mc-S-70
AAATACGAATTATAAAACCATGAATTTAAAAGAATTCGTTATCAAAATTAATGAATTAATTCGAATGCACATATATACAAATAAACCAATAGATAATACTCAGTTGTGCATACCTAATGCATATTCGGAGATACTGTAAAATAAAGTAGGAAATAACCTTCCGTATGCCGAAAAATTTATATAATGGTTTTGAATATTATCTTATGAAAAAGTGAATTATGGTGAAAAAATGAAGGTTCTATTTTTAGGTAAAGAATTGGATGGTATCGATTCTTATAATGTTGAGAACTGCATGTTTTTACCATTTAATACAATAGATATTGCGAAGTATGATTTATCTATAATATACTTGCCGTTATTCTTTAAAAACCTAACTTCCTATTCAGCCAATCAGGCAAGTGTCATTACAATCCTAAAAGATTTGAAAATAAAAGAATGCCTCGAAAATAAAACCAACGTCGTTGTTATTGACCCTTACTTTAAGGATATATCAAAAGGAAGGATAGTGGAGCATTACCTAATGAAGCATTTAACAAGGGATGAGTTTACGGTTAAAGTTAAGGAAGGAAATGGGGTTGAAATTAAGGATGAAAAGTTCAAACCGTATATCAACTTAATTGGAGAATACAGCCACATATACAATATAAAGGATGAAGATGGAAAATTAGGGCTTGTTGATTCATTAGAACTTGTCTCTGATTACGATACTTGGGATTATGAAGTTTTATTCACTACAAAAGATGGAAAACCCTTAGGAGTTAGGGTTTACAAAAATGGCTCATTATATATCTTACATCCTCCAAAAGAAGGATTTAATGACTTTATGGGATTGATAGACACAATAAAAGAAATTATAAAATAAACGTGGTGTAATTATGACAAGTAAAGCAATTGAAGATTTCAAAATAACCTCATTTAAAATAACATTAAAAAAAGATGGTTTGCCAAGATGTAGTACCAAAACTACGCCTGGAGTAATAACACAAAGAAGTTGTGTATACTATGGAGCAAGATGGATTTTAGCACCAATAAAAAATACCATCCATGTAGTTCACGGTCCTGTTGGATGTGCTTACTATGGTGCCTATGTAAGAAAAAAGAACTATATGGTGGTTTCATCTGATGCCAATGAAGTTGATATTATATACGGTGGAGAGGAAAAGTTATTCAACACAATAATAGAATCTGCAAAGGAACTTAAAGGGGATGTAATATTCGTATATGTGACATGCCCAACAGCACTAAACGGAGATGATGTTGAAGGAGTATGTAGAAGAGCAGAAAAAACCTTGAAGATTCCTGTAATTCCGGTCTATTGTCCAGGATTTTGTGGATATCACCAATCAAAAGGGCATGAAATTGGTATGATGGCATTGTTTAGATTGATAGATAAGGAACCATTGGATGAAAAGACCGATGATATAATAAATGAAAAATATGAAGAAAGAAAGAAAACTATAGTTAGATTAGCCACACGGTTAAAGAAAAACCATAAAATCAAAAATTATCCATTAAGATACAATCATATTAAAAAAGTAGAAAAATCCCATAACAATAAAGAGGATTATAAGTATGCAGTAAACATCATTGGGGAGTTTGATGTTGCGGATGATTTAAAAGTAATAAAAGATTTATTGAGTAAATTAGGCATAAAGGTTATTTGCACGTTCACTGGAGATTGTGATGTTAAGAACATAATGGAATCAAAAAAGGCAAAATTAAACTTAATTCATTGTAGAGCAACTGGGAAACATATTGCTAATTACATGGAAGAAAAATATGGTATCCCACAATTGAAGGTTTCATTCTTTGGCATTACAAATACTCAAAAATCCCTATTAGATATTGGAAAGTTCTTTGGAATTGAGGATAAAGTTGTGAGATTGATAAATGAGGAATACAAAAGAATAGAAAAAGAACTAAACTACTACTTGGAAAAACTTGAAAATAAAAGAGTTGGTATATTCATGGGTGGTTCAAAGATAGGAATGCTTTCAAGTGCATTTAGAGACATGGGTATGGATGTTGTTGTTGTAGGTTCCCAGTTTGGAAGTTTGGAGGACTACTTAGAGGCATATATGAATGTTGATGAAGATACAGTTCTAATTGACGATGCATCGAATATTGATTTACAACTCCTCATGGAAAATAAAAGACCTGACATATTTGTTGGAGGTACGAAAGAAAAATTCTTATCATTGAAGGTAGGAATACCTTTCATTTCATTCCCACAAGATGACTACCCATTTACAGGATTTGTAGGCTTCTTAAATTTTGCAAAAGAAGTATATAGAAACATATACCACCCAATTTGGAAAATGATTGAATTTAATATGGGCTGTTTCCTTAAATGAAACATTAGAAATAATTATATACTTTTGAAACATTATAGTTATTCATAATTTGTCGTAAAAAGAAAAAAAAGGTTGTTGAAGATGTCAAACGAATATTTAGAGACAGTTAAACTAACTGCAAGATTTAAAATAAAAGAAATTCCCAACGAATTAACCAATATATTCCCAACCTATAAAACAATCGTTAATAACCTATTAAATTATGCTTTTAAAAATAATATTACAAGTTTTAAACGATTAAAGTCAGAAAAGTATAAGGATTTGAGAGGGAAGTATAAAAAACTACCCTCTCATTATTTATATACTGCATGTCAAATGGCAACCTCAATATTTAAAAGTTGGAGAAAGAGGCATAGAAAGGGAAAGGCAAGTAAAAAACCTGACTTTAAAGGCAGTGTAATAATGTTAGATGACCATTTATTTAAATTGGATTTAGATAAGGGTTTAGCAAGAATTTCAACGCCTTATGGAAGAGTTGAAGTAGAACTTTACTCCTCAGATTATCACAAAAAGTTTAAGGATTGGAAGGTTGGACAAGCATGGATTGTTAGAAAAAAGAATGATTATTATTTAAATGTCGTATTCTCAAAAAATATTTTGATTAAAGAGGGAGAAAACGTTGTAGGAGTTGATTTAAATGAGAATAACGTTACTATTGCCACTGATGAGAATATAATCCAAATTATAACTAATGAGAGAACTATTCGAACTTCTTATTATGTTAAAAGGAGAAAAATACAAGAGAAGATTAGATTGGGAGATAAAAAGAAGGAATTATTAGAAAAGTATGGGGAGAGGGAGAGGAATAAGATTGTTGATATTTATCATAAGGTTGCTAATAAGATTATTGAGATTGCCAAAAAGGTTGGTGGTGTTATTGCCTTAGAAAACTTGAAGGAGATTAGGGAAAAGGTTAATTATTTTAAAAAGTTGAATGGTCGCTTGCATAGATGGAGTTTTAGAAAATTGCAAGAGTTTATTAAGTATAAGGCAAAACTTAATGGGGTTAGGGTTGTTTTTGTAAATCCGCATTATACTTCATCCCGATGCCCGATATGTGGGGGTAGAATGAGCCCGAATGGGCATCGGGTTTTAAAATGTGAGTGTTGCGGTTGTATTGCTGATAGGGATGTTGTTGGTAGTTTAAACATTATGATTAGAGGATTTAAGGCTATAAAACCGAAGGATGTGGGGAGTTCCGTTCCCCCCGAAAGTTATCCAATGAAATTGGGAGGGTGGAAGGTTATCCGCTATGCTTGTTTCAATTGTTTCAAAATTAGCGGATAACCAGAACGGTTATGATACACTACCTGATAGCAAAGATTTTTGGAACTGCAATATTTGGCAGAGGTTTTTGTGGTTGGGGATGTTGGATAGCAATGATCCTTGAAGTTCTACCTTATAAAAACCCATCAGGAAGAGTTAAAAACTTGGGAATTTTGAGATATATTGTTTTTTTACTATCTTTAGGAATTGTCCTTTATTTTTGGAAATGTGGTTACACAATTTATGGATCTAGAGATAAGGAATTATTATGGTTTATTGTAGGATTAGCCATATACTACTCGTTTGGGATTTCAATGGCATTTCTTTTCAAGGATAATAGGGCATTTTGTAAATACTTTTGTCCAATTCCAGTTTTACAAAAAATATTAGGAAGATTTGCATTGTTAAAAATCTCAATTGATAAAAATAAGTGTATTAATTGTGGTTTATGTGAAAAGAACTGTCCAATGGATATAAAACTTTTAGACTACAAAAATAAAGGTAAAAGAGTTTTATCAACCGAATGTATCTTATGCACAACTTGTATGGGTGTTTGTCCAAAAAGTGCAATTGATGTAAAAGTTAAATTTGATTTTGGAGAAGAAATTTTGGGATATAGGGGTTAAAACCCCCAATTATTTAAAGTATCTGTCTAAGATTCCCTTTAACATTTTTGCATGTCTTGCTTCATCCCTACTTGACTCATCAAAGAAATCATGAGCAGGATCTATACCAAGTTCTTTTGCCTTTGTTGCAGCGGCTTTTTTCTCTTTATTTGCCATACATTCTCCTTTTAACATCATTTCAATATTTTCTTTTAAGTTTTCCGAAATAACACCATTCATTTCAGCAAAGTGAGCAGCGTGTTCTGCCTCTTCCATTGCTATTCTTTTTAAAACCTCAGCAACCTCAGGTAATCCTTCTCTTTGTGCCTGTCTTGCCATCGCTAAGTATAATCCAACTTCTTTACACTCTCCCTCAAAGTTTGCTTGGACTTCTTTTTCTAACTCTGTTCCTTTTGTTATTCCTATTTTGTGTTCATTTATTAACTCCAATTCCATACTTTCACCCCATTTTTTTATTACAATAATTAATAGTGTTAATTCTTATATATATCATTAATTGTTCGAGTTTATTTACTTTTAGCCATGAAAAATCCGAGATTCGTCAATAAATAAAAATATGGTAAAAAGTAGAAAGTTTAAGAAGAATTTATTCTTTTATTTTTGCAGCCAATCTTTTACCCATATTGTAGCATTTCTCTAATTCATCTTCTGTTGGGACATAGTAGAGTTCATATTCATCCAAGACCTCAAATCCACATGCTTTAAGTTCTTCTGCAAGTTTTTTAACCGCTCCTCCTTCTCCACCCATTGAACCAAATACAAGAGATAATCTCTTTCTACCTGTTCTGTTGAATTTCAATCCTCTAAGGTAGTATATTAAATCCCCAATACTTGGGTATGGCTCATCGTATATTGTTGGAATTCCAAAGAGGACAGCCTTACTATCTAAAATATCCTTAACAATTTCACTTCTTTCATCTTCATGTAGGTAGTACATAACAACTTCTACTCCCCCACTTATCAACCCTTCTGCAAATGCGTGTGCCATTTTTTGGGTTGAGTAGTGCATTGTGTCGTAGATAATTGTAACTTTATCTTCACATTTTCCAGTAGCCCAATCTGCATAAGCACTTATAACCTTCATTGGGTCTGTCCAAATTTGTCCATGGGAAGGAGCAATCATCTTTATCTTCTCAAGTAATCCAAGTTCTTTTACTTCATCAAACTTCTTCAAGACCAATTTTGATAATGGTGTTATTAAATTTGCGTAGAACTTTTTAGTAGCATCCATTAATACATACTCTGGAATTTCGTGGTCAAATCTCTTTGTGAAGCAAAGGTGTTGCCCAAATGCATCGTTTGAGAATAAAATTCCTTCTTCTGCATAGAATGTAAACATACTATCTGGCCAGTGTAATAATGGAGCCTCTAAGAACACCAATGATTTTCCTCCCAAGTCAACACTGTCTAAGGATTTAACAACTTTAAATGGTGCATCTTTTAATGATGGGTAGTGCTTTTTAAGCCCCTCAACTGCAACTTCAGTACAGTATATTGGTGCCTCTGGGAACTTTTTGTGGATTTCTGGTAAAGCACCACTGTGGTCTTTTTCTACATGGTTCTGAACAATCACATCAATCTTAAATTCCCTTCCCTCTTTTTCAAATGCATCCTTTATCCTCCCCCACATCTGAGTTGAGGTTCCTGGGTACGTGTTGTCTATTAAAGCAACTTTTTCTTCTCCAAACACAAGGTATGCGTTGTAGGTTGTTCCTTTTAAGGTGTATCCGTGGTATTTTCTAATGTCCCAATCTAAAACCCCCGCCCAATAAACTCCATCTGCAATCTTTACAGCATCTGCTTTCATTACTTTCACCCACTCAAATTGTTCAATAATTAAATTTATTTATACTCTAAATTTTTAAATGGTTATATTTATCTTAAATTTTAAAATAAGTTGTAAATCTTACTTAAATTTATGGGTATTTTTCCAATATTTAACGTAAACAACTATATACCAAGAACAAATAAACACCTGTATTTATCACGAAAAAAAGGGATATATTCGATTTACACTACAATAAAACCACTTCTATTTCACATAGATGTCGGGACGGTCGTAGGAGACACTTTTGTAACGACAAAGAAAATTATGAAGGAATCTAAAGAATTGGGGATGGAATATATTGGTAAACTTAGGAAAAACATTATAGTCGAGTATTTCGGTAAGAAGGTTAAGGTAGAAGAATTGTTTAGGATGGATTTTAGCGAAGATAAGCTTAAATTAAGGACTGTTAATGGAATAGAGTTTAGATTATCTGCTAAAATCGTGAATATCTCCGATGTTGGTAAAGTTAAAATCGTTGCAGTGTTTATGGAAAATCAGAGATTAGACGAAATGCTTCGCATTTCGTTGCTCGCTTACTTCGTAAGCGAAAACCCAAGTATTTAGTATCTACAAACTATAAAAAGAAGGCAGAGGATATTATAAGCGAGTATATGAAGAGACCGAAGATAGAAGAAAAACATCGAAGGGACAAATCGATTTTAGAAATCGAAGGAAACTATCTAACGTCTGAAAAGAGCAATATTGGATTTGTTAGATTTATGGCGATAGTATCAAACTGCATAGAATATTTGATACAAATATGGACTATCGTTTTATGAAATGGTTAAAGAGTGTAGTAAAGAACTAATAAAGAGGGGAATATTGTAATCACACTGTCAGTCAATTTAAATCATCGCTAAATACCATTACGGCAATCAACTAACAATCCAAACATTTATATAGCAATAATTGTAATGATTAATAATGATGATTAATACATCCCTGAGGTGAAGAGATGATAGAAATTAGATTTCACGGTAGAGGAGGACAAGGGGCTGTTACTGCTGCACAAATTTTAGCAAAAGCCGCATTTTATGATGGAAAATATTGTCAAGCATTCCCATACTTTGGTGTTGAGAGGAGGGGAGCCCCAGTCATGGCATTTACAAGAATCGATGACAAAAAGATAAGGTTGAGATGTCAGATATATGAGCCGGATTATGTTGTAGTTCAAGATGCTACATTGTTGGATTCTGTTGATGTTACGAATGGTTTAAAAAATGGTGGAAAGGTTATAATAAACATGGTAAAGGACATTAAGTTGGGAGATTGCGATACTTATTGCATTGATGCTACAGGGATAGCATTGGATGTTTTAGGGGTTCCTATTGTAAACACCACAATGTTGGGAGCGTTTGCTGGCGTTACAGGAGAAGTTACAATTGAATCATTAAAAAAGGCAATTATGGAAACATTCTCAGCAAAGTTAGGGGAGAAAAACGCTAAAGCAGCAGAGGTTGCTTACGAAACAATACTTGAAAAATACAAAAAATAAAAAATTAAAAAAGTGGTGGTTTTATGGTTACAATTGCTGCAATTATATATGAGGCAGGAAACTCAATCAGAAATAAAACCGGTAGTTGGAGAGTAT
Source organism: Methanotorris formicicus Mc-S-70 (assembly GCF_000243455.1). Classification (NCBI taxonomy): domain Archaea; kingdom Methanobacteriati; phylum Methanobacteriota; class Methanococci; order Methanococcales; family Methanocaldococcaceae; genus Methanotorris; species Methanotorris formicicus. The sequence goes on from NZ_AGJL01000003.1 coordinate 7,666, forward strand.
TCAGGCCAATTTTGGATGCGGATAAATGTATAAAGTGTGAAAACTGCTATATATTCTGTCCAGAAGGGGCTATACAGGAAGTTGATGGGAAATTCACCATTGATTACGACTACTGCAAGGGATGTTTAATCTGCGTAAACGAGTGTCCAGTAAATGCAATAACAAAAGTTAGGGAAGGAAAATAAAAATAAAACAGGTAAATATAATCCCAAATAATCTAAAAACTTAAAATTGGTGAGATTAAATGTGTAAGGTCAAAGTCATAACTGGAACAAGTGCTGCTGCAGAGGCTGCAAGGCTTGCTGATGTTGATGTTATTGCAGCATATCCAATAACTCCACAAACAACATGTGTTGAGAAACTTGCTGAGTTTGTTGCTAATGGGGAGTTAGATGCAGAATATATCAAAGTAGAAAGTGAACATTCGGCAATGAGTGCTTGTATAGGGGCAAGTGCAACAGGGGCAAGGACATTTACAGCAACTGCATCCCAAGGGCTTGCTTTGATGCATGAGATGTTATTCGTTGCTGCAGGGATGAGGTTGCCAATTGTCATGATGAATGCAAACAGGGCATTGTCTGCCCCAATAAACATCTGGAACGACCAACAAGACAGCATATCCCAAAGGGACACTGGATGGATACAATTTTATGTTGAGGACAACCAAGAAACACTCGATACAATATTGCAGGCGTTTAGAGTAGGAGAGCATGAGGATGTTTTGTTGCCAGTTATGGTTAACCTTGATGGATTTATCTTAACTCACACAGTAGAGCCGGTTATTATTCCTTCAGAAAAGAATGCTAAAGCATTCGTTGGGGTTTATGAATCAAAACATGCTTATTTAGACCCAGACAGGCCAGTAACACAAGGGCCTGTTGGAGTTCCAGAATGTTATATGGAAACAAGATATGCCATTGAAAAGGCTATGGAAAATGCAAAGAAAGTTATTAAAGAGATTCATGATGAATTTGCAGAGAAATTCAAGAGAAGTTATGGAAATGGTTTGATTGAAACCTACAATATGGAAAATGCTGATACAGTTCTCGTTGCAATGGGTAGTGTTTGTGGAACAATCAAGGAAGTTATTGATAAATTAAAGGAAAAAGGAAAAGAAGTTGGTTTGTTGAGGATTAGATGCTACAGGCCATTCCCAGTAGAAGATATTGCAAAAGCATTAAAAGATGCAGAAAACATTGCAGTTCTTGACAAAAACATAAGTTTAGGTATGAACAAAGGGGCATTATATTTAGATTTGGCTTCAACATTTAGGGATAAAAAAGTTGTTAATTACATTGTTGGTTTGGGAGGAAGGGACATAAGAATAGATGATATTAAAAAAATCATCTCACACGTTGAAGTTGCAAAAGATGGAGAAACTGCATGGATTGGATTGAATGAATAAATTAATAATAAAATTTTAAATGGTGAAATTATGCAATTTCCAAGAGAAGAGTACTTTGCTCCAGGACATAGAGGATGTGCAGGATGTGGTGCTGCGATTGTTGCAAGGTTGGTATTGAAAGCATCAGGAAAGGACACAATTTGTACAAATGCAACTGGATGTTTAGAGGTTATGACAACACCATATCCTGAAACAGCATGGAGAGTTCCTTGGATACATACTGCATTTGAGAACTCTGCTGCAGTTGCAAGTGGTGTTGAAAGTGCCATTAAAGCATTAAGAAGGAAAAGGGGAAAATTCAACAAAAAAATAAATGTAATTGCCTTTGGTGGAGATGGAGGGACAGCAGATATTGGTTTCCAAGCATTGAGTGGTGCAATGGAGAGGGGGCATGATATGGTCTATATTATGTACGATAATGAGGCATACATGAACACGGGGGTTCAAAGAAGTGGTTCTACCCCATTAATGGCTGCAACTACAACATCCCCAGCAGGTTCAAAGATTAGAGGGGAAGATAAACCTAAAAAAGACATGCCATTGATTATGGCAGCACACGGAATTCCTTATGTCGCTACTGCCTGCATCTCCTATCCAGAGGATTTCATGAATAAAGTTAAGAAGGCATGTGAGATTGAAGGTCCTGCATATATTCAAGTGTTGCAGCCATGCACAACAGGATGGGGATATCCAGCAGATAAAACCATAGAAATTGGAAGATTAGCAGTTGAAACAGGAATTTGGCCATTATATGAAATAGAGAATGGGGAGTTTAGGATTACATACAAACCAGCAAAAAGAAAACCAATAAAAGAATACATAAGAATGCAAAAGAGGTACAGGCACTTAACTGATGAAGATATTGAGAGATTGCAAAAATACATTGATGAGAGATGCAAAGAATTCGGGCTTTAAATTTTCTAAATTTTGTTTATTTTTTAATTCTTTTATAAAAACTCAATAGGTGCATTGTCATGAAAAAAATAATGATGGTAAATGATAAATGCGACAACTGCGGGGATTGTGTCAAGGCATGTATGGAAATTTATGGAGTTAGTAGGATAAGTATTTTAGAACATGATGGGAACTATCTGCCAATAGTATGCCAGCATTGTTCCTCTGCACCATGTATGCAGGTATGTCCAGTTAATGCCATTGAGTTTAGGGGAGAGGTTGTTTACTTAGATGGTGAAAAATGCATCGGCTGTGGGTTGTGTGCATTGGCATGTCCATTTGGGGCAATAGTGATGGCAGATAAAGCACATAAATGCGTTCTCTGCATTGAGAGGGATGAACCTGCATGCGTTAAGGCATGTTCAAAGAGATGTCTTGAAGTTATTAGTGTTGAAGATGCTATATGGGACAAGAAAATTAAAAATATTGAGAACTTTGCAAAATTGACATTAAATAAAAAAATTGAAAATAAAGGTGGATTATTTTCAAAAATAACTGTTAATGCGAGGGTTAAATTTTAATCTAAAACAAAAACCTACGAGAGGATGCCGAGCAAAGTGAGGCATCCTACCCTATTTGGATGAAACCTTTTTAAAAGGTTTCTTTCAGAGATAACAGTTAATGCGAGGGTTAAGTTCTAATTTAAATAAAAAACCTACGAGATAATGTCGAGGAAGCATCTTTTGAGGTTAAGTTCTAATTAAAAATTTTCAGGTGGATCGTATGAAAATCTTGGCTAATGTTGAGTTGTGTGTAAGTTGTGGGAAGTGTGAGAGAATTTGCCCAAACAATGGGATTTTTGTCATTGATGGTATTCCAATTAAATGTATGCATTGTGAAAAAAGCCCATGCTTAAATGTGTGCCCAGAAAATGCAATCGAAAGAATCAATGGAAAGGTTGTTTTAAATAAAGATAAATGCGTTGGTTGTGGTCTCTGCATGACAGTCTGTCCAATTGGAGCAATAAGATTTGATTTAGATGTTGCTTCAAAATGTAACGGATGCTACGATAGGGAAGAAGAACTTTGCAAATTGGTATGTCCAACACATGCATTGGATGAACTTGAACACACCATAGATAATAAGCAACAAAACGTCATATCAAAATTCAAAAAAATCTACTCATACATCTAGGAAATAGTTTATTTAAATTGGAATTAAGTTTGCATTAATTTTTTTGTCTTCAATCTCCAACTTCATTATGGATTTTATTGGACATCTTGGAGTTGTTGGACTTCCAGGGTTTAGTAATAGGATATCTTTTTGTTTTTCAATTAATGGTGTATGTGTATGTCCGGAGATTAGGATATCCACCCCCATCTCTAAACCCAAGTATTTTAATTTTAAAGTATCTCCCCTTGGGTATATGATATCTCCATGTATAATCCCTATTTTTATACCATCTATATCTAAGATCTCTTTTCTTGGCAATTCTAAGTAATCCATGTTTCCTTTAACAGCAACAACCTTTGACAAATCCTTCAACTCATTTAACACTTGAGGGGATGTTACATCACCACAGTGCACAATTAAATCTACATTTGAGAACTCATCTATAACCTTTTTTGGCAGAATATTTGCTCTATCTGGGATGTGCGTATCTGATATGATGCCAATCAACATGCTCCCACCATGATATATTTAAATATTTTGATAATAATGTCAAAAATAAAATGTGTGTGGCTTCCTTGGGGTGGGCACGACTCCCATACCACCACTTTGCCCCAAACCACCGCTCTATCCCGCTACCCCATGAGCGTTGATGTCCCGCCTACCGCTGCTCCCTTCCGGGCCTGACGGGGTTCGGCGAGTAAAGGAGGTTGCTCCCTCCTTCCAGAGGGAGTTCCTCCACCATCAAACCCCATGGGACGAGATATCACTGCAGGGTTTGGGAGTGGCGGTATAGAAGCCATGCCGCCCCCAAGTTTTCGGCCCCCGCATGAGGACGATTTCGGGTTACAGGGGACGCCCAGCCCCCCGGCCTAGCCACACACATTCTATACTATAGAAATTTGAAGGTATAAATAATTTACTACATGTCAAATTTTTTGTCAAAATGTTCTAAAAAATTATTTGAAAAATGTTTATGACATATATCTACAGGGTGTCATACTGAAACTTACAACAAACTATTTATAAATTAAATATTAAAAAATAAATAATATAATTGTACTTGGAGGATGATTATGAGGTTAATCAAAGAGGCTTTATCTAAAAACAATGATGAATTTAGAAAAAATTTGAGTGATGATTTTGGAGAAGCAAGAATTTTGGTCGTTGGATGCGGAGGAGCAGGAAACAACACCATTCACAGATTGATGGAAATTGGTATTGAAGGGGCAGAAACTATTGCTATAAATACGGATAAACAGCATTTGGAGATAATTAAGGCGGATAAAAAAATACTGATTGGTTCAACATTAACAAAAGGTCTTGGTGCTGGGGGTTATCCAGAGATAGGTAGAAAAGCAGCAGAATTGGCAAAGAATATTTTAGAGGATGTATTAAAAGGTGCAGATTTGGTGTTTGTTGCGGCAGGGATGGGTGGAGGAACTGGAACTGGTTCTGCTCCAGTTGTGGCAGAGGTCGCAAAAGAAAATGGCGCTGTTGTAATTGGGGTTGTAACATACCCATTCAAAATTGAGAGAGCAAGGTTAAAAAAGGCGGATGAGGGTATTGAAAGATTGGCAGAAAGTTGTGATACAGTTATTGTTATAGATAACAACAAATTGGTTGATTTAGTTCCAAACTTGCCAATGAACGATGCATTTAAAGTTGCGGATGAGATTATTGCTCAAGCAGTTAAGGGGATAACTGAAACCATATCTGTCCCAAGTTTGATTAATATAGATTATGCTGACGTTAAAGCGGTAATGACTGATGGTGGAGTGGCGATGATTGGTGTTGGGGAAGTAGATTCAGATACAAAAGGAGATAGGATTCAAACAGTAGTTAAAGAAACCTTAGAATGCCCATTGTTAGATGTTGATTACAAAGGGGCAAAAGGCGCTATCATACACATAACTGGTGGGCCAGATTTAACATTAAAAGAGGCAAACGACATTGGGGAAGGAATAACTGAAAGTTTAGACCCTGATGCAAATGTAATTTGGGGGGCAAGAATAGATCCATCAATGGAAGGTTGTATAAGAGTAATGACAATCATAACAGGTGTTAAATCACCAAATATCCTTGGTAGGGATAGAAAACCTAAGAGGATTATACCAAAACTAGAAAAAAGAGGAACTAGTAGTTTGGGGATTGATTATATTGTATAATTTATTTAAACATTTTTAAATTAACAATTCTGAATTTATTTTTGTACACGATAAAAAGGAATGGATATAAATACCCCTACAATTTTAAGAATTGTACGTTAACAAATATAAATTATCATTTTTTTATGATATTTGGATCATTTATGTTTTAAACTAAATTTTGATGTGGTGGAGTATGAAGGCTCATGAGAGGTTATTATTAAAATTAGAATCATCAGAGGAATTCATAGAAGAATTAAAAAGAATACTTTTGGAGTTGAATGTTCCATTAAAAGAATTTTCTGAGATATCAGGTATTCCCTATAGTACGCTTTACAAAATCATGCAGGGGAAAGATTTTAGAATTTCAACATTAAGAAGAATAGTAGAAACCATAAAAAAATTTGAGCAGGAAGAAACTTGTGAGGATGTGATTGCAATAATTGCTGCAAGGCCTGCACTTGATAGGATTAGAAGTAAAAAAGTAGAAATAAAAGGAAAAGAATACATTTTAAAAGAATATCCTGCCCATACATTGGAAGATTGTATAATTGCTGCAATTCAGGCTGAAAGGGAGGGTGTTAAGGCTATAGTATGTGCCCCAATAGTAAGTGCCAGTATTGAAAAAGTCGTTAGAATTCCAGTAGCAGTTATAATTCCTGAAAAAGATGCATTTATGAATGCTTTGGAGGTTGTAGTTGATAAAATATAAGATAAGTATTATTCAGTATCTTCATCTACGATTTTGACTTTGAATTCACAGTAATCATGTCCTGTTGCGTGGCATTTAACCTCAGTAACATATACACTTTTACCCAATATATTCTCTAACATACCTGCAATAAGCCCTGCCTCAAAAAAACATACTGGTTTTCCAATATTTGGTAGTCCAGAGCAGTCGATGCATTCATAAATCCTTATTTTTAGTGGATTTTCATCTACAATTTCCAATATTCCTATGTTATACGCCTTGAAGAACTCTATCATCTCTTCTATTGATCTAATTTTTAAATATTTTCCAAAAGATTTTCCAGCAGAGTATATTTTGGAATTTTTACTAAATCCCAAATAGTTAAGCATTGAGAACTTAAGAACTCTAAATAACACCACATCAACACATCTTCCTAATGTTGGTCTATCAACGTCATCTAAATCATCAAAGTTTATATTACCTTTATCTTTTTTCCCAATATTTTTATTTTGTAAAGTTTTCATAAACCTCCCCCATGAAAATATAAACCTTAAAGTAATTATTATCATATCTAAATTAATATGTTGTAGTTAAACCTTTAAATACTTTTTTATTTTTTTCATTTTTGGAAATAATAAAAAATAGATAAAAATACCACGTTCAAAAAATTGTTAAAATTATCTTTTTTCAATAAAGGACTTTACTCTATCTAAGTTATTCTCCATTATTCTATTTGCCTCATCTTCAACATCTTCTAATGCACTTATTGTCAAAGCAGGCATATGTACTTCATCTAAAAATTTGTGTATGTCTTTTTCATGGAATATTATTCCCTCATAGTACCTTAAATTAGGAATTACATACAAAACCCCATCTAAATCAAGAACTTCTCTTGCAGAGTCCATAACAGTATCTATCGTCAATGTCATTGTACCAGATGTTTTTGATACCTTTGATTTTCTGTAGGTTTTTAAAATACCAATTCTCTCTCCAACTGTTGCCCTCTCCATGGTGTTATCTACTTTATAGATATATTCGTCATAACAACCTTTTGGATCCTCAACAATCAAACATTTTGGATTGAATTTTTGTAAGAAGTCAGGAGATAGCCCTCCAATGCCAGTTATATCAATGACTAAATCTGGATTTACTTCTCCAGTCCTCATTTTTAACTTTAATTGATTCATTTCCATAAATTTCACATTTTTGTTAAAGACAAACTCTTTTAAATGATGTTGAATATCAACTAAAATAACCTCTTCAGAGTAATCTGTGAGTGAGTGAGCAATATAACCCCCACATAGGTATGCTCCAAAGATAACAGTTTGCTTAAATTCTTCACCTTCTAAAAAGTATTTTATGGCTTTTGCTTTTTTCTCAACGATGTGGTTTATTATGTCATTAATTTTTATCTTTGTATCTATTGTCTTTACTGTTTCGGTTATGCCGTATTTCATTACTTCCACCCTTAGTCATTCCTCAAGATCAGTTTTTAAATAATTACTCGTTCTTATAATATAAAGGTTGTATGTCTATTCCTATTCTTTTTAAGGCATCTATCAACTCTTTTTTTATTCTAACTTCAATATCTTCCTTATGTAATACTGATGACGGGGATAATGAGGCGGATAAAATTCTTCCTTTGCCATCCATTATAACAAGCATTGAACCAGAACCAGGAACTCCCAACCTGCCTCTCGCAATAATTAAATCTGCCTTTTCTGTATCAACTGCCATCAGTCCTTTATTTACAGCAGGCATCCTTGTTAAATCAGCGTAGTTTGTATTTATGTTAAGCATTTCGATTTTTGCATTCACGATATGTGAGAGAATATCCCCTATTACTTTAAATTTTTTTTGATTGTTTGTTGCTATTATTATTTTCTTTGCATTTAGTATGATTCTTTTTATTGCTTCAACTTCCTCTTCTTTATCCCCTTTCCTCTCATTCTCTATAGATTCTGTATATGCTTTTTTTATAATCTTCTCCATACTACCACAAAATTAAGTTTGTGAATTAAAAATAAATAATTAAACTCTCTTCAACCAATCTAAATCATTTTTATGCAAATCTCTAATGTCTGTAAGTCCCAATTTAAGCATTGCCAATCTACTAAACCCAATTCCCCATGCTAAAACTGGCTTTTTAATCCCCAATGGTTCTAAAACCTCTGGCCTAAACATTCCAGCCCCGAGTAACTCAAGCCATCCTTTACCTTCCAAATAAACCTCTGCCTCAAGTGATGGTTCAGTGAATGGGAAATACGCAGGTCTAAATCTAACTTTTTCAAAGCCCAATCTGTTTAAAAATTCCTTTAAAATACCTATGAGATTGTCAAATGTAACGTTGTCATCCATTATTATGCCTTCGCATTGATAAAACTCTGGCAAATGCTTGTAGTCAATTGCTTCATTCCTAAACACTCTACCTATGCAAAATACTTTATGTGGCTTTTCCTTCTCTTCATCTGAAAGTGATGCGAGGTATCTTATTGATGATGCTGTTGTGTGGGTTCTTAAAACTGTTCTTTTTGAAACGTTTTCATCAAACTTATATTTCCAACCCTCTGAAATCTTTAAACCGTTGATGGTTCCATCTTCGTGGATATCCTTGACCTTCCTTAATAAATCCTCTGGAACATCTCCCTCAGTCGGGTATTTTAAGAAAAAGGTATCTTGCATTTCCCTTGCAGGATGGTCTTGTGGCTCAAAAAGAACATCAAAGTTCCAGAACTCTGTTTCTACAATTGGACTTTTAATCTCTTTAAATCCCATACTAATTAAAACTTCCTTAATTTCTTTTATAATTCTTGTTAATGGATGCATTTTTGCAGGATAAACCTCTTCAACAGGAATTTTGACATCATAAGGTCTTATATATGCCTCTCTCCATCTTCCACCAATAATGTCTTCTCTTGTTAATTGGGTAATTTCCTCTTTTATTTCAATTGGATTCTTTATGTATTCTTTACCTTTTTCAGTGAGTTTTATTTTTCTTTCAACTTCTTCATCAATTTTGAGGAATCCTCTCTTTTTTAGGTTTTCAATAATTTTTCTTTCTTTTTCATTATACGAATTCAAGTGTGGATTTTCCTTTATTTTTGCTAATAAAATCTCTTCCTCATCCTCATAATCCAACGTCTCAAAAACAATATTTCCTTTTTCTATTTTTGCAATCCCCTTTTTCTTTAAATTTCCCAATGCCGCATTTATCTCATCTTTATCCAAAATATTTTTAAGGTCTTTTATTGGTATTGAGTTCAAATTGTTTTCTTTTAGGTATTTTGCTATTCTCCTCTCTGGAAGTCCTTTTTCTAATACCCTATTTCCCTCCTCAGTTAATACGGCAATAGATTCTTTATTTTCAATAATATCTACAAGTTTCTTTCCAGAAAGCCATAGAGCAGTTCTCATAATTTTTTCTTTTTCCATGTATTGGGAGAGTTCATCAACGTCCATAATTTCCTTCTGCGTCTCTTGAAAAACCTTTAACAACTTTTTTTCATCCATATGAAGTTCCACAATTACCACCTAATAATTTTTATTATCCTTCATTATTTAGAAATTTTTAGTGAGAATAGATTTTTATTGTAAACATACAGGTGTAATGTTTATTCTATCTTTTACCTAACTAAATAAAAAATTTTTCAAAAAATTCATCTACATTTAAATTTATAAATTTAGAAAAAATAATAATATGAATTAAGAAAATTAAATAACACATTTGGAAATTTAGAAAGTTTAAATTTATCTATCATTGAAATGGTGATTTAATGATTGACAAGAGTATTATTGATGAAATGTATAAAGAAGGTTATAGAATTGCTCAGTATGGTATATACTCAAAAAAGTCAAAACCCTATAAAACCTTTAAAATTCCCGTTGATGCGGGGCTTGGCTGTCCAAATAAGGAGAATGGCGGATGCATATTTTGTCCAAAAATGGGTAGGCCTATTGCTGTTAAATATTGCAACGTAAAATACCCACTAAAAGAGCAAATCGAAATGCAAATGAAAAAACAAAAGGATAAAGGCATTGAGAAGTTTTATATCTACTTCTACCCAGGAACAAACACTTATGCTGATTTGGAAACACTAAAAGAACTTTGGGATTTTGCACTATCTTATGATGATGTTATTGGACTATCTATTGGAACAAGACCAGATTGCTTAGAAAAGGAGAAATTGGATATTTTAGGGGAGTATGTTAAGGAAGGATATGAAATTTGGATTGATTTGGGCATTCAAACCATGCATCAAAAAACACTCGAACTTTTAAATAGAAAACATAATGTCTCAGATACAATAAAGGCAATAAAGGAATGTAAAAAAAGGAATATTTTGGTTTGTGGTCATGTGATCTTAGGTCTTCCAAATGAAACATGGAATGAAATGATGGAAACTGCAAGGATTTTATCCATTTTAGGGATTGATGCATTAAAAATTTATCCTCTTGTTGTTGTAAAAAATACAAAATTAGAGGAGATGTATTGGAGAGGAGAGTATAGAACACTCGATGAGAAACAATACATCAACTTAGTTTGTGATTTTTTAGAGAATCTCTCCCCTCATGTTTTAATTCAAAGAATTTCAAAAGATAAGGTTCCAGAAGATATAAAAGTATCGCCTGAATGGACATTGGGTAGGTTGAGGATATTAAATGAAGTAAATAAAGAATTAGAAAGAAGAAACAGTAGGCAAGGGGCAAAATATACTTATGACACATAGTTATATAAAATTCTACAAATTTTATTTAAGAAATTAAAAAAATAAAGTTTTAATGTCGTGATAGTTAAATTCATAGATAAAATATAAATATGACAATCTATCTTTATATTTTAGGTTAAAGTTTACTGCATACACACAAAAATTAGGGCAATATTTTAACTATTATTTAATGCAATTTTTGATAGTAATCAATCATTTACTAACTATTACGATTTTTACTTTCTATTTTATATAATATTTGTGAGGGATAGGATGGTAAAGATAACCGACACTACTTTTAGAGATGCACATCAATCATTAATGGCTACAAGGATGAGGACGGAAGACATGTTACCTGTTGCCGAGAGGATGGATGAAGTTGGATTCTATTCTATGGAAGTTTGGGGTGGTGCAACATTTGATGCATGTATTAGGTATTTAAATGAAGATCCTTGGGAAAGGTTGAGGGAGTTGAAAAAGAGGATCCAAAATACCCCTTTGCAAATGCTTTTAAGGGGGCAAAATTTGGTAGGATACAGGCATTATCCTGATGACATCGTGGAAAAATTCGTTCAAAAATCAGCGGAGAATGGGATTGATATTTTTAGGATATTTGATGCGTTGAATGATGTTAGGAACATGGAAACAGCAATAAAGACAGCAAAAAAATGTGATGCTCATGTTCAAGGTGCTATTAGTTATACAATAAGTCCAGTTCACACGATAGAGCAATACGTGGAACTTGCAAAAAGATTGGAAGAACTTGGATGCGATTCTATATGTATAAAAGACATGGCTGGACTTTTGAGACCATTTGAAGCAAAAGAATTAATTACAAGATTAAAAGAGGAAGTTTCAGTTCCTATTCAATTGCACAGCCACTGCACAAGTGGAATAGCCCCAATGACATACTTTGCCGCTATTGAGGCAGGGGTTGATGTAATCGATTGTGCAATGTCTCCATTTGCAATGGGGACTTCTCAACCTCCAACAGAAAGTATTGTTGCAGCATTGAAGGGAACTAAATACGATACAGGATTGGATTTGAAGTTATTGGAAGATATTAGAAAATACTTTGAAGAAGTTAGGGAAAAATACAAGTGTTTAATAAACCCAATCTCAGAGAGGGTAGATGCAAGAATCCTCTTATATCAAGTTCCTGGAGGAATGTTGTCAAACCTCGTTTCCCAATTAAAGGAGCAGAATGCATTGGATAAATTTGAAGAGGTTTTAGAGGAGATTCCAAGAGTTAGAAAAGATCTTGGTTACCCACCACTCGTAACCCCAACATCCCAAATTGTTGGAACCCAGGCAGTTATGAACGTTTTAACTGAAGAAAGATATAAGATTATTACAAATGAAGTTGTAAATTATGTAAAAGGATTCTATGGAAAACCACCTGCTCCAATAAGCAAAGAGTTAATGAAGAGGGTTTTGGAAGAGGGAGAGAAACCAATAACATGCAGGCCTGCTGATTTGTTAGAGCCGGAGTATGAGAAGAGAAAGAAAGAGGCTTTAGAAAAAGGTATTGTAAAGAAAGAAGAGGATATTTTAACTTATGCATTATATCCACAAATTGCTGTGAAGTTTTTGAGAGGGGAATTGAAAGCAGAGCCAATACCAAAAGAAAAGGATGTATCCAAATTCATGGAGGTTCCAACGGAGTATGTTGTTGAAGTTGATGGAGAGGTGTTCAATGTTAAAATTGAACCAGTTTGGGGAACTGAATTGAAAGAAAAGAAAGAAATAATAACTGCTGAAACCGAAGGGGCTGTTTTATCTCCATTTAGAGGAATGATTACAAAGATAAAAGTTAAAGAAGGTGATGAAGTCAAAAAGGGAGATGTAATTGCTATATTAGAGGCAATGAAGATGGAGAATCCAATTGAAAGTCCAGTAGATGGTAAGGTTGAGAAGATATTGGTTCATGAAGGGCAATCTGTGAATGTTGGGGAAGTAGTAATGATAATCAAAATAAATTAATTTTTTTGTATATATTTGATACGTTCTTTTTTATTGTAAAATTAAATTTATTTTGGTGAGATACATGTTCGAAAAAGTATTGATAGCAAATAGGGGAGAAATTGCTGTAAGGATTATAAGGGCTTGTAAAGAGTTGGGCATAAAAACTGTTGCTATTTATTCTGAGGCGGATGAACACTCCCTCTATACATCCCTTGCTGATGAATGCTACTGCATCGGCCCCCCTCCAGCATTGAAGAGTTATTTAAATATAAATGCAATATTAAACGTTGCTGAAAAAGCAGGGGTTGATGCTATCCATCCAGGTTATGGATTTTTGTCTGAAAATGCAAACTTTGCAAGGGAATGTAAAAAGAGGGGCTTTGAATTTATAGGGCCTTCTCCAGAGGCAATAGAGGCAATGGGGAGTAAGATAAACGCAAAAAGAATTATGAAAAAAGCAGGAGTTCCGGTTCTTCCAGGAAGGGAAGAGCCAATAGAAACTGAAGAAGAGGCTGTAGAGGTTGCAGAGGAGATAGGATATCCAGTTATAATCAAGGCCTCTGCTGGTGGGGGCGGCATGGGAATGAGTGTTGCCTATAACAAAGAAGAATTAATTGAAAAAATAGGATCCACAAAGTCAATAGCAAAAAGTGCATTTGGTGACGCTACAATATTTATTGAGAAATATTTGGAAAAGCCAAGGCACATTGAGATTCAGATTCTTGGAGATAAGTATGGAAATATGATTCACTTAGGGGATAGAGAGTGTTCAATTCAAAGGAGACACCAAAAGTTGATAGAGGAGGCCCCATCACCAATAATGACGGAGGATTTAAGAGAGAAAATGGGGGAGGCGGCAGTAAGGGCTGGAAAGGCAATAAATTATTACAGTGCAGGGACTGTTGAGTTCTTATACAATGATGGGGAGTTCTACTTTTTGGAGATGAATACAAGGATTCAAGTAGAGCATCCAATAACGGAAATGATAACTGGAGTTGATATTGTAAAAGAAATGATAAAAATAGCTTCTGGGGAGGAACTTTCTATTAAACAGGAGGACGTTGTATTTAGGGGGCATGCAATAGAGTGTAGGATAAATGCAGAAGATGCCATAAATGACTTTGTCCCATGTCCAGGAAAGATTAAGGCCTATAGATCTCCAGGAGGTCCTGGAATTAGGTTGGATAGTGGAGTTTATAGGGGGGCTGAAATACCGCCATACTACGATTCATTGATATCAAAACTTGTAGCATATGGAAGAGATAGGAATGAGGCTATTGCAAGGATGAGAAGGGCATTATCTGAGTATATAATTATTGGAGTTACTACAAATATCCCATTCCATAGGGCGGTTATGGAGGAAGAGGACTTTATAAAAGGAAATCTCTCAACCCACTACGTTGAGGAACATTGGGGGGTTTTAAAAGATAGGATACTTAAGTATGCGATAGAGGCTAAGGAATTGGATAAATTATTTATTGAAAAAGTATTTCAAGATAATAAGAAAGTTGCAGCGATTGTTGGGGGCTTAAATGCCTACATATCTCGCATTATAGCCAATAACAACAAAGAAAAAGATAAATATGGCGGGGAGTAATTATATTTTAATATTTAAATTTGTTTATATTAATCGAAAACTTTATATACCACTTTGTTAATTTTTAATTTGTAGTTAAGTCGTGGGCTCGTGGTCTAGATGGCTATGATGCCGCCCTGACACGGCGGTGGTCGGGAGTTCGAATCTCCCCGAGCCCACCATTTTTATTTATTTTGGAAGTTTATATCCATATATTTGAATTAATAAATTAATAGGTTTAAAAAATAAAAATAAATAGTTATTTCAACAACATCCCAACTTCCATACCAAGTTTTTTTGCACGTTCAACATCATCAATACTACAACTAATTTCTTTTTTTTCTCTTTTAATTTTTCCATCCTCTACAACAGCACATTCAAGTTCTAACTTTTTCAATTTCTCATCATATTTTGCAAGAGATCCAAACGGAGCCTGACAGCCCCCACCATACTCCCTTAAGGCAAATCTTTCAGCAGTAACTTCTAAGAAAGTTTTTTTATCATTTATCTTTTTCAAGATATCTATGATTTCCCAATCATTCTTCCTTACTGCTATACCTATAGCCCCTTGGGCAGGGGATGGTAATATATTTAATCTCTTAAAGTTAAATTCCTCATTTAAATTTATTTTAAGCCTTCTTATTCCTGCCTCTGCTAAGACGATGGCATCGTATTCATTGTTTCTCAACTTATTCAAACGTGTATCGACATTTCCTCTTAAAAGTTTTATCTCAATGTTTGGATACATTATCTTTAAAAATTCTTTCCTTCTTATACTTGATGTTCCAACAACAATTTTTTCCTTTCCATTCAAAAATCCCTCAACTTTTTCATTATCTTTATTCCAAATAATCAAATCATGATAACTTTCCCTCTTAGGCATTGCGGCGATTATTAAATTCTCATTCCATACAGTTGGGACGTCTTTTAAACTATGAACTGCTATATCTATCTCGTTATTTAACATTGCCAAATCAAGTTCTTTTGTAAAAACACCAATCCCCAATTCAGAAAGTTTTTTATTTTGAATCTTGTCTCCAAAAGTCTTTATTATTTTAATCTCAGTTTCCACCCCTTCATTTTTTAGTAAATCAGCAACTTGGTATGTTTGAGTTAATGCTAGCTTACTTCCTCTCGTCCCAATAATTACCTTCAAAAATACCACCTTTTTTAATTATAGTTGTTTGTAAATTTTAACTAAAATTTTATTTATATATACAGTATCTCCGAACATCATAATGAACTATAAAAAAGTTAATATTTGATAATAATCAACCAATATTATTCAATAAAAAATAGGGGGTGAGTCATATAATGCGAAGAATTGCCATGCGGTGGAAGTTATTTCAGCCTTTAACGATTTTATTAATTAAAACAATTCAAATTGTCTAATACATATTCGGAGATACTGTATTAAAATTTAGGAAAGTGTCCATTAATAAGTATATCCATTTTATAGTACTGTGAAACACCTTAGTTTCATATCAACATAAAAACATTGTTACTTCCTAAAATAAATGCTATCGAACTCTATATTCTTAATCAATTTCCAAGTATTTTCATCTAAAATGTGCATCTCCAATGGAGAGAATGTATATAAGTAGTTGTTTATAAACAAAGATCTTAAAACGATGGTTTTATGTACGTCATCTTTAACCATCATTATCTCATTATTCTCAACTTTAAATATATAAGCATGCTTATTAACTGGAAAGAAGAAGATTTTATATTTTTCATCCCATAGAAATGCATGATAATCTCTCAACGTAGGGCTCCAATACTCATCCAATTTGTACTTATCAATCTCTTTTGGATTCTCCAAATCAGAAATATCAAACAAAGAAATCTTTAATTTTCCATCATCATCCCTACCGATACCAATAAATAAGTTATTTCCAATTGGATGTAGGTAAGTTGAATATCCGGGAATTTTTAATTTGCCCAAAACTTTTGGATCTTTTGGATATCTCAAATCAATAACCAACAATGGATCTGTTTCTTTATAGGTTACTACATAAGCCTTATCTCCCATAAACCTAACTGCATAAATCCTTTCCCCTTTTTCTAATCCCGTGAGTTTTCCAACAACATTTAGATTTTCATCTAAAACAAAGATATTATTGGTCATTCTATCCTTGAATCTCCAATCTCCAATAGTTGTTGCTACTCTTAAATATCCTTTATATTCGTCCATTGCAAAGTTATTTAAAAGATGCCCACTAACTTTTCCACTCTTCACTTCAAAGTTATCTAAGTTAACTTTAACTATCCCAGTGAGTTCATATTCTTCCCAGTGTTCTTCCAAATAATTTTCAAAATCATTCTGCAAATTTTTCATTAAGTTGTGTCTATCTTCAGATGGTAGTGAGTTTAGATATTTGTTGATGGTTTCGGTTATTTCAATAAATTTTGCCCTCTCTCCGAAGTCCTTATTTTCAATGACTCTTTTTATCTTATCAACCACGTCTTCTGGGAAATATTTGCCTGCATTTTCTTTTAAAAACTCAAGCATTAGTTTCTCTTCATTTGTTTTTAGATGGTAAGCAAAGTATAGGTTATTCTTTGACATGTATAAGGTTGTTCTGTAAGAACTAGTAATTGCTATTGAGCTTTCAACCTTTCCATCTTCTATATTTATTTTGCCTATTATATAGGTTATATCAAAATTCCTTATGTAGATTGGAGGAGGTATGGGGATGTAGTATTTATCATATCCGATTCTATATCCATTCCATATAATTGGGCATTCAACAGAGTTTTTTCTAACAACTAAGTATATTGTGTTGTTGTATAACCTTGAATCTATATAACTTCCATTTAAGTTCATCTGCCAAATTATTTTTGGATATTTTGGATTTGAAACATCATAAGAGATTATTTTATGCCTACCAATAATTATCAATGTGTTATTTATCAAATAGAGATTTCCACTTTGGGAGATATTGTTTATTACCCCTGCCTCCTCTGGTGGTAAGGGATTAATTAAATAACTCTTTCTATGAGAAAAAACTATAATTTTCCCATTTGTTTTTAATATGTCTGCTTCGTCAACATCCTTAACTTGAACATTCGTTTCCGAGTATCTTTCTGATTCTTTAACACCAGTAGACTTTGCATCAGATACTGCCACTGCCTGTTCACCTGTATACCTAAGTCCTCCAACATAGTATCCATCTCCCTCAAGATTATTCTTAAACTCTTCAAATTTTAGTTTAGATTCAGCGGGAGTTAGTTTAAAGTCCCAATTTTTTTCCTTTATTTCTTCTTTATCCTTCTCAAAACAACCACAAATTAGGGATAAAATCAATAGTATGGATATCCCAAAAGTTATTAAATTTTTCATAATCCCACCAAATATTTAATTTTATAAATTATTTTATTTTAAAAATATAAAAGAGTTTTCAAATTGTTCGGTTACTTCCGAATGATTTTATAAGTAAGATAACCGATAAAAATTAATAAAATAATAGAAATTCCTAAAAAAGATAAGAATAAGATATCTTGATGGAAACCTACTTTAGTATATGAGTTGGCAACTGATTTTGAAAGAACATGAACTTCTTTTGTTCTTATCCCTCTTAAATAGTAAACCCATATTCCAATTAATGTAAATATACTCCCAAGTATTAAAATTAATGACTCTAAGTTCTCTAAAACCTTCTTTCCCTTATCTGTTATTTTATAATAAACCCACTTGCTATAACTCTCTTTTTCAACTAGTCCCATTTTATATAATACATTCAAATGCTCACTTATTGTTGATTTTGATTTACCTAATTTTTCTGATAATTCAGAAACAGTATAATTCCTTTCATTCAATAATTTTAGAATATCAATTTTTGTTTTTAATATTCTCATCATTTATCCACCAATTTGGCATCCTTAACAATATAAACCCCACTTATACCATCCCAAATAATTTCATAATCAACCACTTCAATCCTCTTTTTAAAAAATGGTGCATCAAATACAAATGTCTCCGCTTCCCCCCCTTCAAATGCCTTATTTATTTGGTATTTTTCACAAATCTTTAATAATTTATCAATATTCTCTTCCGTAATCCTTTTACCAAGCCATTCCTTCCCTAAACCATAGGCAGAAACCCCCACTATCCTAACATCAAAGAACTTTGCAACATCTCTTAAAATCAACTCCTGATTTTTATGCCATAAGGGAGCAAAGGATTTTATCCCAATCTCTTCACATATATGGTCGATTCTTGTTCTTTGGTATTCGCTTGCCAATGCTCCACTCACAACTCCATCTATATCTAACTTCTCTAAAACCTTTTTTAAATCTAATACCTCTTTCTCTTTTTCCCCTTTTGTATAAACCCTTACCAAAGGAATACCAACACTTTCAGAAATAAGATCCGTGAGTTCAACGTTTGGAATGTGGAACATGTAACTCTCTTTATTTTTTGAAATGACATTTACCAAATACTTAACTTCCCAACCTTGATGTAATGCCCACCAAAGAGCATAGGTTGAATCTTTTCCTCCTGAATACAGAGAAGCAACCTTCATAATTCCACTCACTTATGCTTTATTTTATTGTTTTTTAAAGAAAATAAATTTATGTAAAGATTTCATAGTTATAGCCATTTTGCAATCAAACGACAATCCTAATAAATCCGATAATATTTTACAACGTAAACGATTATATTCTATTTGACATTTAAATTTAGTGTTGTTTTAATTGTTGAAATCAATCCGTAAAGTATATATAGATAGTTTAGGAAATAAATTTCCGATATGTTGGAAATAGTTTTCCGACCATAACAAGGGGGTCAAAAGATGAGTGACATAGAAAAGGTAATACAATTTGTAAAGGAAAATGGCGTTAAATTCTTAAGATTCCAGTTTGTTGACATTTTAGGATTCCCAAAGAATGTTGCATACCCAATAAAAGAAGGGGAAAAGGGATTGGATGAATTAAGAGACATTTTAGAAAATGGAGTTTACTTTGACGGTTCCTCAATTGCAGGATTTGTTGGAATTCAAGAATCCGATATGATTTTAAAGCCTGATGTTTCAACATTCTCAGTTCTTCCATGGAGACCAAATGAAAAATGCGTAGCAAGAGTTATCTGTGATGTTTACAGAACAGAAGGAAAACCATTTGAAGGAGATCCAAGAAGTTGTTTAAAGAAAATATTGGATGAATTAAAAGAAGAAATGAATGGGGAGTACTTCGTTGGTCCAGAACCAGAGTTTTTCATATTAAAGAGAGACCCACATAACCCACACAAATGGGTTCCTGCTGACGATGGTGGATACTTTGATGTCGAGCCATTAGACGAAGCACCAGACATTAGAAGAGACATCGTCCTTGCATTAGAAAACCTTGGTTTCCATGTTGAGGCATCCCACCACGAAGTCGCTCCAGGACAGCATGAAGTTGACTTCAAATTTGACAATGCATTAAAAACAGCAGATAGTGTTGTAACATTCAAAACAACAATCAAAGCAATTGCTTACAAGCATGGTTTAAAGGCAACATTCATGCCAAAACCATTCTTTGGAATGAACGGAAACGGTATGCACTGCCACCAAAGTGTCTGGCTTAATGGAGAACCTTCATTCTACGACCCAGATGCAAAATACCAATTAAGTGAAACCTGTATGCAATACATCGCAGGTATATTAAACCACGCTAAGGCAATCGTTGCAATTACAAACCCAACAGTTAACTCATACAAGAGATTAGTTCCAGGTTATGAGGCTCCTGTAAACATCGCATGGGCAAACAAAAACAGAAGTGCTATCATTAGAGTTCCTGCAGCAAGAGGAAAAGGTACAAGAATTGAGTTCAGAGCTCCAGACCCAACATGCAACCCATACTTAGCATTCACAGTAATGCTTGCTGCAGGATTAGATGGAATTAAGAAGAAGATGGAAGCTCCAGAACCAGTTGAGAAGAACATCTTCAAGATGGGTGAAGAAGAGAAGAAACAACTTGGAATTGAATCAGTTCCATCCAACTTGAAAGAAGCATTAGATGAATTAGAATGCGACGAAGTATTGCAAAAAGCATTAGGTAATCACATCTACGAAAACTTCATGGAAATTAAGAGAGAAGAATGGGATGGATTCAGAACTTCAATTACAAACTGGGAGTTGGACAACTACTTGATATACTAAATCAACTCCCTTTCTTTTTATTTTATTTGCCACTAAATTCATACATTTAAATTTTTGATAATAATTGATGAAAAAATATAAAAATAATGAGTTACAATGGATTTTTGCAATCTTGCTATTGTCCTAACTCCCGTTTTATGGGGGTTGGGGTAAAGGTCGATGACCCAATGGAGCATTTTGTGGGGACTCCCGCCCACAAACACTGTGATGAAGTCGGGGAGGCTAAGGGAGAGATATTAGTTGTTTGCGTTAAATATTGGAAAAATACCTTAATAAATTTAAGGAAGATTTACAACCTATTTTAAAATTTTAAGACAAATATAACCATTTAAGAATTTGGAATATATGAATATCCACTGCAACCTTCGGTTGCAGGGAAGTTGGATAATTATAGATTATCCAACTATTCCAATAAAATTCGCAAACAACTAATAGTTGCCCACGGAATTAGTGATGGCTATTGAATATAAAAAATTCTAAATATCAATAAAATATTCTTTAAATTTAATGAGGCATAACCAATCATAACGTAGGCAACCATAGTTAAAAATAAGAATAAAACTATTTTTCGTTGTTAAAATTAAATTTAATAGAAAAACAGCCAACAATAATAAAAAAGGAGGATTAACTATGGCAAAGTTTAAAGTTGTAGTTGCTGACCCAAAAGAAGGAAAATGCTACCAAATGGAAGTTGAAACAGATGCATTAATTGGGAAAAAGATTGGCGATATTGTAGATGGAAAAATCGTTGGATTGGAAGGATACAAG
The DNA here is from genome assembly GCF_000243455.1 of Methanotorris formicicus Mc-S-70. Lineage (NCBI taxonomy): Archaea > Methanobacteriati > Methanobacteriota > Methanococci > Methanococcales > Methanocaldococcaceae > Methanotorris > Methanotorris formicicus. The sequence continues at coordinate 29,131 of NZ_AGJL01000003.1, forward strand.
TTACAAATCACTGGTGGTTCTGACCAGTGTGGATTCCCAATGAGACCAGATGTTCACGGCAGTGGAAGAGTAAGAATCTTATTAAGTAAGGGCCCAGGATTTAAGCCAAAAGAAAAAGGTGAAAGAAGAAGAAAAACTGTAAGAGGAAATACAATATCAAGTGACATTGTTCAAGTAAACACAAAAATTGTTGAGTATGGGGACAAATCTGTCTCTGAATTATTAGGTTTAGGTGGAGGAGAAGAATAATTTTTTAATCTTTTTTATTTTTGATTTTTGAGTTACATCTGTTTTTGGTTTTATTTTGGGTTTTTACGTGAACTATAAAAATCATTAATGCTATTATTTTTATATGCGATAATTTAATTTAATGTTAATTCTGATGATTAATAGCAATATTTAAAGATTACCGAGAGGGATATCATGACTAAAAGAAGACAATCAGAAGTTAATATTGGAATGGTGGGGCACGTTGACCATGGAAAAACTTCATTAACAAGGGCATTGACTGGAGTTTGGACTGACACACATAGTGAGGAGTTGAAGAGAGGAATCTCTATTAGGTTGGGATATGCAGATTGTGAAATAAGGAAGTGTCCAAAATGTCCAGAGCCAGAGGCATATACAATAAAGGAAGTCTGTCCTAAATGTGGTTCTAAAACAAAGTTTTTAAGGAAAGTATCTTTTGTTGACTCCCCAGGACATGAGACATTAATGGCTACCATGCTCTCTGGAGCATCTTTAATGGATGGGGCTATTTTGGTTATTGCTGCAAATGAACCATGCCCACAACCTCAAACAAAAGAACATTTAATGGCATTAGATATTTTAGGGGTTAAAAATATCATTATAGTACAGAATAAGATTGATTTAGTTGATGAAGAAAAGGCATGGGAAAACTATAAACAAATTAAGGAGTTTGTAAAGGGAACTGTTGCAGAAAACGCCCCAATAATTCCAATTTCAGCACATCATGAGGCAAATCTTGACGTACTTTTAAAGGCAATCCAAGATTTCATCCCAACACCAGAGAGAAATCCTGAATTACCCCCAAGAATGTATGTTGCAAGAAGTTTTGATGTTAATAAGCCGGGAACTGAAATAAAGAAATTAAAAGGTGGGGTTTTAGGGGGAAGTATTATTCAGGGGATTTTAGAGGTTGGAAAAGAAATTGAAATAAGACCAGGAATCCAAGTTACAGAGGGTAATAAAACATACTGGAAACCATTAACAACAAAGATTGTTTCACTTGCAGCAGGAGGGAAGGGTGTTAAAAAAGCATATCCTGGAGGTTTAGTTGGGGTTGGAACTGAATTGGACCCTTCATTGACAAAATCAGATTACTTAAGCGGTAGTGTTTTAGGAGAGCCGGGAACTTTGCCACCAGTACGTGAGAGAATTACTATAAAAGCACATCTATTGGACAGGGTTGTTGGTTCAAAAGAGGAACTTGTTATAGAGCCATTAAGAACAAGTGAGGTTTTAATGATTAACGTTGGAACTGCAACAACTGTTGGAGTTATCACCTCTGCAAGAGGAGATATTGCAGATATAAAATTAAAACTTCCAATCTGTGCAGATAAAGGGGATAGAGTTGCATTGAGCAGAAGAATCGGTTCAAGATGGAGATTAATTGGATATGGAATTATTCAATAAATTTTTTTATTTTCTGATAGTGTGATTTAACACTATTAAAATTAAAACCAAAACGCTCATCTTATAATTTTATGAGCGTCGAAGTATATAAGTTATTCATACCAAAGGATGAGGAGTGTATTGCAATTATAAGGGAGATTAGATGGAGTGATAGATATATTTGCCCATATTGTGGTTCGAAAGATGTTGTTTTAAAAGGCAAAGAGCGTTTATTTTTTTGGTGGTGGTATGGATTTATCCATAATTTTAAAAAAGAAAGGGGTTATAAGGAAAAAAATTGAGGAATTGGAAAACAAAAATTTAAATGTTAACGATTATTGGGTTGAGTGTGATTTTAATAACCCAAAGGATTTATTTTTTGGTGGAGGGGACGGAAGTTTTAACAATATTGATTATATTTCCTACTCGTTGTATATGATTGGGAGTATCTCCTATTTGCATAGAGTTGGTGAAAAGATAGAGAGGGCAAAATCCAGTTATGATATTGATATTATACAACCATATGTTTCTGTTAGAGATAGATTAAGACTCTATATGCTAACAATGGAATTGAAAAATGCACTATGGACTTTAGAAAATAAGGGTGTTGATTACTATTTAATTGATGGCTCGCTATATTCTCTTTTAATCCAAACACACACCTATGGTTCAAAATACGTGGATGTTGAAGAGATATACAATAATTATAGCAAAGAAATAAAGAATTTAATTGAAGAGGAAATTAAAAGTGGGGATATTCGCATAACATCAAATAATATTGAAGTTGAAGATAAAAATGAAAAAATTGTATTAGAGCAAGTTGAATACATAATAACTTTTTTGGAGTTGTTAAAAAAGTATAAGGATAGATTAATAGGCATCTCAAAAACTTCAAAGATAAACATATATTTCAAAAATGCACTAATGCCAGATATTGCAGTATTTTCAAAAAATACAAAAAATAGTGGATATTCAATACCGATAAGTATTGAAAATTTAAAAAAAGAGATGGAGGAAATAGAAGAAATGGAAAAAAATAGCAACAAACTCAAAAGAAAACATGATTACTTAAAAAGAATAATAAACAACATTGAATATATAAATAAATTTGAGAACGTTTTAGACAATCTCTACCTGCAATTTGTTAGGTTAGAGAATAATAAAGGTATCCTTGGAATCTCTTCATTAAAACCTATAGATGAACATGTACTATCAAGTTTAAGAGAAATCTCTGTAAACGGCTACCCATATATATTAAAAAAATCCCATGAAAATGTTGAGATAACGGATGATGCATTAGAGATGTGTGCAAAAATTCTAAAGATTAATGAGACTGTTGATAGGTATCTCCTCAAAAAGCAGAGAAGAATGGGTTTATGATTTTTATTATTTTTTTATCCATCAACTTCGTCAAATAACGAATATAATTACAACAAAATCGAAATGTTTTTATACAAAAAATTTGAAGGTATAGACATGGAAAAGATAGCAATACATATTACTGGGGATATAGTATTGTCAGAGAATCCTGGAAAGGCAATGAAGAAGTGGCGGGAACTCTTTAACATCCCGCAAATTGAGGTAGCAAGATATTTAGGGGTTACTCCCTCTGTTGTAAGTGATTATGAAGTTGGGAGAAGGAGAAATCCTGGAGTTGGAATGATAAAAAAATACGTCCATGCTTTGATTGAGATAGATAAGGAAAAGGGAGGACACACCCTTAAAGCATTGAGAAGAATATTGGATACCCCTCCATCTATAAAGGCAATACTTTCCATTAAAGAATATGAGAATCCAATAACTATTGAAGAATTTGCCAGAACAATTGATGCAAAAATTGCATATGGAGAAAATTTGGGCAATATCATTTACGGGCATACTGTTGTAGATAGCATAAAGGCAATCCTTGAAATGGATGGGCAGGATTTTTTAAACCTCTATGGCTGGACTACTGAGAGGGCTTTGGTATTTACAAATGTCTCTTCTGGAAGGAGTCCAATGGTTGCTATAAGAGTTAGTAACATGAAGCCAAGGGTTGTTGTTTTCCAAGGAGTTCAAGAGATAGATGCACTTGCCATAAAATTGGCTGAGGTTGAGAATATTCCCCTACTAATCACCAAATTGGATATAAGAGAGTTATTAAAAAGATTGTCTGATATTAAATAGCAGATGAAATAAGTGGGATGAAGCGCCATATCGTTGCATCCTGAAAATACTTAATAAAAAGGTGAAATTATGAAAGTGGGAATTGTTGGTTATGGAGCATACATTCCAAAGTATAGGATAAAGGTTGAAGAGATTGCAAGGGTTTGGGGAAAAAATGCAGAGAGTATAAAAAAGGGATTAGTTGTCAATGAAAAAAGTGTCCCAAGTCCTGATGAAGATACAGCAACAATAGCAGTTGCAGCAGCAAGAAATGCCTTAAAAAGGGCAGGGATTGAGGGGAAGAAAATTGGGGCTATCTATGTGGGGAGTGAAAGCCACCCTTATGCTGTAAAACCAACATCAACCATTGTGGCAGAGGCAATTGAGGCAACTCCTGACTTAACATCTGCTGATTTGGAGTTTGCATGTAAGGCAGGAACTGCAGGCATTCAAATGTGCATGGGGTTAGTCGGGAGTGGAATTATTGAATATGGTTTAGGTATTGGGGCAGATACTGCCCAAGGAGCCCCAGGGGATGCATTGGAATATACAGCAGCAGCAGGGGGAGCGGCATATATAATTGGAAACAAGAAGGATGAGTTAATTGCTATTTTTAATGGAACCTACTCATTTACAACAGATACGCCGGACTTTTGGAGAAGAGAAGGGCAACCATACCCGAGACATGGGGGGAGATTTACTGGAGAGCCTGCCTATTTTAAGCATGTTTTGAGTGCAGCAAAAGGGCTAATGGAAAAGATGGGAACAACACCAGAGGATTATGATTACTGTGTTTTCCACCAACCAAATGGAAAATTCTACATAAAAGCAGCAAAAACGCTTGGATTTAAAGAAGAGCAATACAAAAATGGATTGTTAACTCCTTACTTAGGAAACACATATTCAGGAGCAGTTCCTTTGGGATTATCCAATATATTAGATAATGCAAAAGAAGGAGATAGGATTTTGGCTGTCTCTTATGGAAGTGGGGCAGGAAGTGATGCATTTGACTTAACTGTAACAAAGAGAATTGAGGAAGTTAAAGATAAAGCCCCAAAAACAATGGAAATGCTTAACGATAAGATTTACATTGATTATGCAACCTACGTCAAGTTTAGAGGAAAAATTAAGATGTGAAAATTATTTTGAGATGTGATATAATGATTGAAAAAATAAAGAAGGACTTTGAGGAATTTAAAGATAAGATATATGGTATATTGTTATATGGTTCTTACGCAAAAAATGAATATACAGAGAGAAGTGATTTGGATATTTGTTTGGTTGGGGCTGAAAAAGATATTTATTTAGAAATCTTAGGAAAATTGGGGAATAAATATGACATAAAAATCTTTGAAGACCTCCCACTTTATATAAAAATGGATGTTATAAAAAACCATAAAGTTATTTGGGGAGATGAACTGGAACTTTCAGAATATTTCTACAAATTCAGAAAGACTTGGAGGGATATGGAAAAAAGGATTAGGGAGAATCAGTTTGAAAATGTGAGGGAGAAGGTCTTTTTGAGGAGGAGATTTAATGGAAAGAAAAAAGAGATATTTGGAAAAACTTGAAAAGTTTGAAGAAGAATATTACTTCATAAAGGAGCATAAAATTGAGGATGAAGTTACAAAAAGGGCACTGTTATATTCCGTTTCCCATTCCCATAGCTTATCATAACATTTAATAACTTATCATACGAACAGACGGCTATGGGAATGGGTTGTCCTCAACCCATAGCTTCATTGAGAACACCGTTCTCTCTGCTATGGGTTCATTGGTCTTTGGGCTGAACGGAGACAGCCCCATAAAATTAAAAACAACTATCTCATCTGCCTCGAAGGCAGAGCCCTCTCATCGCTAACCTATATATTTAAGATAAGCTTATATTTATATGTTATGGTATGATACAGAAACTAAGGAACTGTTTCAAACCCTCCAAGTGTGTGTTGATGTTGCGATGGATGTTGTAGCAATGCTTGTTAAAGATGTTGGATTAAATGTTGAGGATGATTACACAAACATTGAAAAACTTCTAAATCATAATATTATTACAAAAGAAGAAGCAACCTTACTAAAACAATACAACGGGCTTAGAAATGCAATTGTTCATAAATATGATAAATTAAATTTGGAAGTTGTAAAAGAAGGACTAAAAAGAATTGATGAACTCTATGAAATAATAATTAAACTCATTGAATTTTATGAAAAGGTGGAACAATGAGAGATGTTGCAATCATTGGTTATGGACAGACGAAATTCGGTGAGTTGTGGGAAAAATCATTCAGAGAACTCATCGTTGAGGCAGGAGTTAAGGCAATAAATGAGGCAAATGTGGATGGGAAGGACATTGATGCAATGTATATAGGAAATATGAGTGGAGGTTTGTTTGTTGGGCAAGAACACATTGCTGCATTAATTGCTGACCATGCTGGCTTAAATCCAATCCCATGCACAAGAGTAGAGGCGGCATGTGCATCTGGAAGTTTGGCTTTGAGGAATGCTGTCTTATCAGTTGCGAGTGGGTATCATGATGTTGTTTTGGTTGGTGGTGTGGAAAAGATGACTGATGTTAGTGATGCGACCTCTGCTATTGCTTCCGCATCAGACCAAGAATGGGAGGCATTTTTTGGGGCAACATTCCCATCCCTATATGCAATGATGGCAAGGAGATATATGTATGAATATGGCTTAACAATAGAAGAACTCTCAATGTGGAGCGTTATTATGCATGAGAACGCATCAAAAAACAAATATGCTCAATTCCCATTTAAAGTAACATTGGAGCAGGTAATTAACGCCTCTCCTGTTGCAGAGCCACTGACTTTGATGCACTGCTCGCCAATCTCTGATGGTGCAAGTGCATTAATTGTTTGTGAAGCGGAGAAGGCAAAGGAATTTGTTAATAGTGATGATATCATCTACATCAAGGCATCAACACAGGCATCAGATACGATGGCTTTGCATGATAGAGAGAGTATGACGACATTAAAGGCTGCAAAAGTTGCAAGTGAGAAGGCATATAAAATGGCAGGAATAGAGGCAGATAAAATTGATGTTGCAGAGGTGCATGATTGCTTTGCTATAAATGGACTGATTTTAATTGAGGACTTGGGATTCTGTAAAAAAGGAGAGGCAGGAAAAGTTGTTTATGATGGAAAAATAAAGGTTGATTATGATGGATTCCCAACAATAAATCCAAGTGGTGGACTAAAAGCAGCGGGACATGCGTTAGGGGCTACTGGGATTAGACAAGTTGGGGAAATATATTGGCAATTAAAGCAAGATAAGGAATGCAAAGATAGGCAGGCAAATATTAAGCATGGTTATGGGATAACTGTAAATGTAGGGGGAACTGGAGGAACTGTTTGTGTCCATATCCTTTCAGATAAGAGATAAATGGGGGATATTATGGACAAAATTTTAAAATCCCTTATTAAATTCTTTGCATTATTTGTTGGATTTGTTACATTGGATTTCGTAGTTGAGTATTATTTATTTGATGGATTGGCAGTTTATCTGTAGGTTTCTGCTGCTATGGCATTTGTAGTTTTGATGGTGCTCGTTATAATATACACAAAATTTAGGAATGAATTTGACACATACCTTAAAAAGTTTTGGCAGTTTATTGGAATAATAAACCCACATCATAAAAAATAATAAGAAACAATTAAAACAAATAATAAAGCGTGATTGTTTATGTGCAGTTGCAACCTTTACTTAAATGATGAATTAGTTATGGAAGACGTTATTTTAGTGGAGAAAAAAGATAATAAAATCATAGCGGTTGATTTGTTTGGAGACAGAAAGGAATTTGAGGGAGAAATTAAAAAAATTGACTTAAACAACAATAAAATTATCATTGGATAAGCAAAGCATTATACTTTATTATACAACAAAATTATCATAGGTTGAGAACATGGTAGTTAGAACATGGAGGCATATAAGTGAAAGATATAACTTAATTGGTGTTAAATGTAAAAATTGCGGGACAGTTTATTTCCCTTCAAGAGTGTTATGCCCAAAGTGTAGGAGAAAGACACAAATGGAAAAAGTAAAATTAAGTGGAAAAGGAAAGGTCTATACTTATTCAGTTGTCCACACACCGCCAAAGGAATTTGAAAAAATTGCCCCATACATTATAGCGATAGTAGAACTCGAGGAAGGAGCAAAGGTAACTGCTCAAATTGTGGATTGTGATAAAGATAAAATTTACATAGGAATGCCAGTTGAGGCAGTGTTTAGAAGGATAAAAGAAGACGGGGAAGATGGTATTATAAGTTATGGATACAAATTTAAGCCAATTGTAGGAAATTAACTAATAATATTTTCTTTTTATTTTTTTAATATTAATTTATAGATTTGTTGTATCCCAAAATTGTTTTGCAGTTCATGGTCATGACATCACCTCACTACTACAATCGACACTTTTAAAATATGCTTCATAAGGAGTTTTAAAACCAATGAACGATGTGGTTTTATTCGATTATGTCAATTTATGAACCCCTCTAAACTATTAAACTTGTCTAATCGATATTCAATTAGACGAAAACCTTCGGTTTTCGTTGCTCACTTGCTACTGCAAGCGACTTCTCTATTTATCCTTTCAACTTTTCCTATCGTTTGAGGATGTCTAACAGAGGTTCTTATATGTGAAATATGATTCTCTGTCAAAAACTTCTATTTTTTTAAATCTTTCTGTCGTTAAGTTTACTCCCCTCTCATATTATTAACATCTTCTTTTTTATTACATATTGGTGCGAAATAATTTTGGGATACAACAGAGGTAAAATACCCAACATAAAATATTTATATCAAAACAAAAAAATAAATAAAAACTTTAATTAGTGGTATTTATGAAGTCATTATCATTAGTTTTGTTATTGTGTATATTAGGTTCTTTGATGCATGTTTTTGCTGAGGACTATAAAGATGTTCCACCAATTGTGCCTGATGAATCAGAGTTAAAGCCCGTGGACCCAAATAAAAAGTTTGGAGATGAGGGAATTAGCCCAATTGTTATTGGAGGAATAGTTGTTGTGATTTTGGTTGGAGGATATTTTGGATATAGATATTTGAAAAACAGATAAACCTAAATCATATTTTTTAGTTTTTAATATTTATATATTCCACCTAATCGATTAGGTGATAACATGCTAAGAATTTTTAAAATAATGTTTTTTTATTTTTATTACTAATGCCCTTATACTATTTATCGTGCTTAAAAAGAGGGTGAAATTATGAGAAGACTGTTATTGTTAATCTTAGCATTATTGCTTTTAACTCCTATATGCAATGAGTGGGAATGCTTTATGGTTAGAGAAAGATTACGGCACATCGATGTTTTTGGCGGCTAATGAAACTCTGAGAAATTTGCCCATAAATGATAACGAGAGTTTTGAGTTGGAGTATGATGTGTATGTTGAAAATTACGAAGCTACCAAAAAATGGCAACCATTACACATGATAAGTGTTGCTATAAACACAAGCACAAGTGGGACAAATGGTCAAGTAAGTAGTACTCAATCTTACTCCATAGCATTAACGGCAGATGGTAGCCTTGATGTATATTCTAATTTAGGATATCCACAATCATCGAGCATAACTAAAACAGATAATTTCTCAAAATATGAAAGTTCAGATGCATGGATTGGTGAAGAGCATAGAGTAAAAATTGAAATTAATAAAATCAATAGCACAAATTTTGAAGCTAAATATTATGTTGATGGAGATTTGATTGGAATATGGAACACATCAATGATTAATGATAAAAATTGGCAAAACTTAAGCTTTGATAAAGTTTGTGCGAATCTTGGATTTACATTTGGTTGCAATAGTCCAAACACCACATTTAAAATGGCAATTGATAATTTGAGAATAAAATTACCAAATGGAACAGTTATGGAGGAGGATTTTGAAGATAATGATTGGAATAGAATATTTGGTTACTGTCCTCCAATAAATGAAAAACGTAAATATAGAATAGATCCAGCTCCAAACCAGCCAGTAAAAACGCCAATTCCCATTAGTGTTTTAGTTTTAACATTAACAATAATTCCAATAGTTTTGTTGAGAAATAAAAAATCATAATACAAACCTTTATATACTATGCCACCAATCTTTTTCTATAAGATTTTTAAGGAATGCTATTTTCAAAAAAGGAATTTCCTAGAGAAATTTAAAAAATATTTAGTTTCCTTTTTTGAAAGGGCATTCAATTCAAAATGGACATTATTGTATTTTTTTACTAAATTTTGTCTATTTTGATTAAAGCAATTTTATAAGATTAAAGAAGTGAAAATATGGGTTTTAAAGAATTAGGTTTATCTGAGAATACATTAAAGGCATTAGAGAAAAAAGGATTTAAAGAACCTACTGAAATTCAGGAAAAAACAATTCCAATTCTTTTAAATGGAGATATTGATGTCGTAGGGCAGGCACAAACAGGAACAGGAAAGACGGCAGCATTTGGATTGCCATTAATTGAAAAGATTGATGAGAACTCAAAAGACGTTCAGGCACTTATCTTAACTCCTACAAGAGAATTATCTATCCAAGTTTCAGAAGAAATAGATTCTTTAAAAGGAAATAAAAATCTAAAAATACTTCCTGTTTATGGGGGACAACCAATTGAACCGCAAATAAGGCAATTAAAAAGGGGCGTTCACATAGTAGTTGGAACTCCTGGGAGAATATTAGACCACATTAAAAGAGGTAGTTTAAATTTAAAAAATATCTCCTATTTGGTTTTAGATGAGGCAGATGAAATGTTAAACATGGGATTCATTGATGATGTAGAGGAGATTTTAAGGCACACCAACAAAAATAAAAGAGTTCTTCTCTTCTCTGCAACATTGCCAAGAACCATATTAAATTTAGCAAAAAGGTATATGGGAGAATATAAATTAGTAAGTGTAAAAAAAGAAACACTCACCACAAATTTAGTGGAGCAGATTTATTATGAGGTCTCCAATTCAAAGAAATTTGATGCATTATGCAGGGTTATAGATGTTGAAGATGATTTCTATGGATTGGTGTTTTGTAAAACAAGGGCAGATGTAAATGAAGTTGCAAATAAACTTGTTGAAAATGGATATGAAGCAGATGCATTGCATGGAGATATTGCTCAAAAGCAAAGAGAAAGGATACTAAACAAATTCAAGAAAAAGAGAATCAATATTTTGGTTGCTACAGATGTTGCTGCGAGAGGTATTGATATTAACAACTTAACACATGTGATAAACTACTCTCTCCCTCAAAATCCTGAATCCTATGTGCATAGAATAGGAAGAACGGGAAGAGCGGGGAAAAAAGGAACTGCTATAACCTTTATATCCCCAGATGAATATAGAAAACTCAACTATATCAAAAAAATTGCAAAGGCAAATATTAGAAAAGAAAAACTTCCTGAAAAAGAAGATATTACAAATGCAAAAAAATCAAAGATTTTGAATAAAATTGCAGAAATCATCAAATCAGAAAATTACTTAGAATACGTTGAATTGTCCCAGAAGTTAATTGAGGAATTTGGTGCAGAGAAGGCATTAGCAGGTCTTTTAAAGTATTATTTTAAAGATGGGTTGAATAAAAATAGTATAAGAACCCAGAAAAGAGTAATAAACACAAGAAGAGAGAGAAAAGCAAGATATTAATTTGCTTTTGTTTTTTATCTTCTATTATCCAATCAAGATTTACACTATTTTCAACAATTTTTGCCAATTTATCCATATTCTCTTCAAAAACCTTCCCATAATTATCTCCTTTTATCTCTTTTAGCCCTTTTCTCTTCCTCACGATATTAATCAAATAGTTCCTAAACTCATAGTTATCCAAAATCCCATGGAAATACGTTCCAATTAAGTAGGCATTCCCTATTTTCTTTATAGAACCATCAAAACCATCTCCCTTATTCCCAAAGCCCTTATCTAATTTGATAAGTGGTTTTTCATTAGAGTAAGTTATTCCTTCATGCAACTCATAACCTTCAACCTCAAAAACCTTCCCATCAATTTCCAAAATCCCTTTAGAGTTTTTTATTGCCTTCTCATTGCCAAAATATGTTATGGCACCAAATACCCCCAATCCCTCAATAGTTCCAACTTCACTTTCCTTCTTGTTTTCATCAACCAACACCTTCCCCATAACCTGATAACCCCCGCAAATTCCCAAAACAATACCTCCTTTTTTAATAAACTCCCAAATCTTCTTATCCATGCCATATTTTTTTATTAAATGCATTTCCTTTGTCGATGTTCTCGTCCCTGGAAGGATTAATATATCCCCTGTTATATTCTCCCCAAAATCAATAAATTTTATAAAAGCATCCCTTGATAATGCATCGACATCTGTAAAGTTGGAGATTTTTGAAAATCTCAAAACATTAACCTCTACCTTACTATTTAAATTTCCAAAGGTTTTTTTACTTTGCAATGCTTGACTATCCTCCTCAGGTAGAATTAGATTTTCATCATAAGGAATAATTCCCAAAACTGGAACGCCCGTTAGTTCTTCAATCTTCTCTATCCCGCTCTTTAAAACATCAACATTCCCCCTAAACTTATTTATCACAATTCCCTTTATCAATTTTCTCCAATTTTTAGGGAGGAGTTCAATAGTCCCATAAATTGATGCAAACACTCCTCCTCTGTCGATATCTGCAACTAAAATTGCCTTTGCATTAACCATCTCCGCAATTCTCAAATTTGCTATATCATCATCCAACAAATTAATCTCGCAACAACTTCCCGCCCCTTCCATAACAACATAATCATAATTCTTATCCAAATAATCCAAACTCTCTTTTATTTTTTTTAGGAAATAGTCCTTATTTTTCCTATATTCGTTATAATTCATATCCTTATATGGCTTTCCATGAACGATAACTTGGGAGATGAAGTTTCCCTTCGGTTTTAGTAAAATGGGGTTGAAGTGGATTGAAGGTTCTGTTTTTGCCGCCTTTGCTTGAGTATATTGAGCAACTGCAATCTCCCCATCTTCCTTAGCAACCCTTGAATTTAAACTCATATTTTGGGATTTGAATGGAGCTACTTTGTATCCTTTATTTGCCAAAATTCTACACAATGCTGAAACCAATACGGTTTTCCCACTATTTGAAGATGTTCCGACAACCATTATGAATTTTGCCATAATTTCACCAGATTCTTAAATTCAGATTTACAGATAATTTTATTTTTAAAAAAAAATTTAGGTTTTTTAATTTATTTAATAATTTCCTCCAATATTTTTAAGAACCTCTCATTCTCTTCAAATGTTCCAATTGAAATTCTAACATAATTATCTCCCAAACCATCAAATGAAGAGCAATCTCTAACAATAACTCCTCTTTTTAAAAGTTCTTCACAAAACTCCTTTGATATCATTGTTTTTAATTCAACTAATAGATAATTTGCCTCTGAAGGATAAACCCTTATGTCCTTAAATTTCTTCAATCCTTCATAGAGCATTTCCCTGCTTTTTATTCCATCTCTCACACATCTCTCAAAGAACTCCCTATCTCTCAAAGCAGTTATTGCACAAATCTGGCTCAATCTTGTTAAACTAAATACTGGCTTAACTCTCATCATATAGTTAATTATTTTCTCATTTGTTATACCATAACCAATCCTCTGTCCTGCTAAACCAAATACCTTTGAGAATGTCCTTAAAACTAAGACATTATCATATTTCAATGCCCATTTTGTTAAGTCATACTCTTTCTTTGAATATTCAATGTATGCATGGTCTATAACAACGAGTGCATCGGTTGAGTTTATGATTTTTTCAACATCTTTTTTGTCAATAATGTTCCCTGTCGGGTTGTTTGGTGTGCAAAGGAAGATTACTTTTGTCCTCTCATTTATGTTGCTCAAAACACTATCAACATCCAACTGGAAGTCCCTCTCCTTATCAAATTTAGCCCATCTTATATTTGCTCCATAAATCTTTGTCGATATGGCATATTGTGTGAATGTTGGGATTGGAATAATAACCTCATCTCCCTCATCAATAAAAGTCCTCATTATTGTATCAATTATCTCATCCGCCCCATCTCCACCAACGATAATATTCTCCTTTGGCACATCCAAGAACTTGCTCAACTCTTCCAACAACTCTGGGCTAACTGGTTCTGGATATTGGTGGAGTTTTGGAACTTCTTTCAATATCTCTTCCTTAATTTTTGGTGAAGGTCCCCAGGGATTTTCATTTGAACCTAATTTAATAATTTCCTCTGGATTTATGCCATATTTCCTTACAATTTCTTCCTTTGATTTTCCTGGAACGTAGGGTTTGAATTGTTTAACAACATCTCTTATTTTATCTTCAATCAATTTATCACCTTTTTTATTTGATAATCTCCAAGAAATCTACTTTTTCAAAATCATCATTTGGGAGCAATCCATAATTTTTAATGATTTCTTTGGAGATTTTAACAATTTCCCCATTTAAATCCAATATTCTAAAAATTGAAAATAACTCAAACACATTGTCAAAATCTAATGATTTTAAAATTTCTGGTTTCTTTTTAATGTCATAAGGTTTCTTTTTGGTGTTTGCCCTTATATAAAAAAATAAAACCTCTGAAATAACAATTGGGTTTATAAATCCAATGATTTCGTCATTTTCTACTTTTTCAATTAAATCCCTTGCTTTTTCTTTACCGCATAAATGATAAATTAAAACATTAGAATCAAAGAATATTCTATTGCTCTCCATTCTCAATCTCCTCAATGATTTCTTTGATTTCCTCATCGGTAAGTTTTAGTATGCCATAAGTTTTCTCGGAAATTTTTTTTGGTGTTATTTTTACCTTAACTTTGCAACCATTTGGAAGGTTTAAGCCCTTTTTGAGTTTTAAAATACCATTTTCGTAGATTGCATCAACAACAATTTCCATAATTCCACCATTAGTACTATTATCAAAAATAATTGGTTTATTCCAAAAGTTCCTCAGCGTTAATTTTATCAGCGTTGTATAGGTCTTTTGCTCTCTTATAGATTAACTCATCTGCCTTATCTTCAACAACAACCAAAATTTTTGAAGGTTTTGTTTTTTCAATCCTCTTTGCAATATTATTTTTTGTTATTTCTATTTTCTTTTTAATCCCTCCCAATGCCTTCTCTGGAATGTTTGGATTTATTGCCTTCATGTCTTCTATATCCAACATTCCTTCTGTGCAGATAACATTTAAATCTGGATTCTTATCTTTTAACTTTCTAAACAATTTTTTATTTGATACAATATATAACGCATCTTTATCAATTTCTTTTTCTTCAAATTCAAATCCGAAGTTCTTTAAAACATTGTTTAAATGTTTCTCTGCCTTCAAAATTAATTTACAAAAATCCTTTGCTTCTTCTTCATTAAGTTCATGTAATGGGGCTTTTTTATATAAAAATTCATCTGCCTCAATCAATACATAGATTGCCTTTTTAAGTTCGTTGGTATCTATCTTTCCAGGTTTTGCATCTTTGTAAGATACTTTTTTAGCATCTACAGGGGGCTTTTCCCTTCTTTCTATTTCAGATATTGTAGATATTGCCTTTATAATTAAATTTTTTGAATCTTCCATCCTTTTGGTTATCATAGTATCACTTAATCTTTTTTATTTTCTTCCAACCTCTCTAACTCTTCAACGAGCATAGGTAAGAATACACCAACATCAGTAACTACTCCAATTGCTTGGGATGTTCCCCTATCCATCAATTTTGTAACTGTTGCGGGGTTTATGTCAACGCAGATTGTTTTTACATAGGATGGGAGGAGATTACCTGTTGCTATTGAGTGGAGCATTGTTGAAAGCATTAAAACCATCTTTTTGCCTTTTAGCATCTCCCTCATCTTATCCTGTGCTTCAACAACGTCTGTTATAACATCTGGTAAAGGTCCATCATCCCTAATACTTCCAGCCAATACGTATGGGATATTATTCTTTATACATTCATACATAATTCCTTTCTTTAAAATCCCCTTCTCAACTGCTTCCTTTATACTTCCTGCCTTCATTATGGTGTTTATTGCATACAAATGATGCCTATGCCCTCCTGAAACTGGTTTTCCAGTTTCTATATTAACGCCGAGTGAAGTTCCATATAAAGCCCATTCAATGTCGTGTGTAGCAAGTGCATTTCCACTAAATAATGCCTGAACATAACCCATTTTTATTAACTTAGCCAATGCTTCTCCTGCTCCTGTGTGCACTATTGCTGGGCCCCCAACAACAACAATGCCCCCTTTTCCTGTCTTCCCATATTCCTCTCTTATTGCATACATTTCTTTTGCTATTTTTCTTATTATTGTTTCTTTTGGCTTTTCAGAGGAGGCCTCTGATTTCATGAACTCAAATAACTCTCCCTTTTCCCTTGGTTTTTCTGGCGGGATAACCCTTATACCCTTATGCCCAACAACAATTAAATCTCCCTTTTTAACCTTCCTTATTGTTTTAACCTCTGCCCTCTTTTCCTCTGGATAAACAACAATAACCCCATCCATCTTTGGATTCTCTACCTCAATCCATTCCCCATTATATTTTATGTAGGTTATATGGTTGGTTGTTGAATAGAAACCATCTGGCAATACCATATCCTTCTCCGCTTCTTTCAACTCAACATCCTCAATTTCTGGAATCTCCGCCCCAATGTCTCTAAGTTCCATTAAAATGTCATCAACATGCCCCTCATCCCTTCCAATAACTAGTATCTTTGCATAGGATGGATCCTCCTTCCTCTTCCCAATCTCAAATTTCAAAACCTTATAATCTCCGCCCAAATCCAAAATTTTATCAAATACCTTTGGAAGAATCAAACTATCTATTATATGCCCTCTTAATTCAATCTCTCTCATGAACATAATATCACACATTTTATTTTTTAAAATTAAATAAAATTAAAATACAAAAATTTTAAAAATTTATTCAATTAATTTTCCAGCAAATTCATAACCCTTATTGAATGCCAATAAATTCTTCTCCTCAGTTCCCTTTGGAACACTGTCTAATATTGCCTTTTCCATACTTTCTTTTGAAACTATGCCTGTAATTCTTGTTAAAGCCCCAAGCATTACAATATTTGCTACAATTCCCAAACCAACTTCCTCATTTGCAATTCTTGTAAATGGGATTTTATAAAACTTTACGTTTGGAATATCCTCTCCTGAGACCAAATCTTCATCGATAAGTAAAAACCCATTTTCCTTTATATCATTAACATATTTATCAAATGCTGGCTGGGACATACAGACTAAAATATCTGGCTTTATGACCTTTGGGAAGTCAATTAACTTATCATCAATAACTACCTCTGACTTACTCGCTCCACCTCTTGCCTCTGGACCGTAGGATTGTGTTTGAACCGCCTCTTTCTTATCATATAAAGATGCCGCCCTTCCTAAGATAACTCCTGCCAATATAATCCCTTGCCCACCAAATCCAGACAACCTTATTTCTTTTCTCATGTTTGCCCTCCTTTATTGTTGAAGTTTATGCAATTCTTCAATGAACTCTGGTTTTTCAATATCCACAAACTCCCCAACAATGATTTTTCCGTTCAACTCTTCCTTTGACATATCTTTTGCTCTGTTGATGATGATAGAACTTTCTTTTAGGAATTTCATCATTTCAGATGGTTTCCTTGATACATTAAATCTTCCATAGTATGTTGGACATTGGGAAACAACCTCAATGAATGAAAAGCCCTTCTTTTGAAGTCCCTTCTTTATTGCATTTACTAATTGGATTGGATGGGCTGTTGTCCATCTTGCTACGTAAGTTGCCCCTGCTGCTTCAGCCAATTTACATAAGTCCATTGGATTTTCTGGGTTTCCGTAGGGAGCGGTTGTCGCTTTTTTATGGTGTGGTGTTGTTGGAGAACACTGCCCTCCAGTCATTCCGTAGATGTTGTTGTTTATACAGATAACTGTCATGTCAATGTTTCTCCTACATCCATGGATGAAGTGGTTTCCTCCTATCGCTGCTAAATCCCCATCTCCTGTAAATACAACAACCTTTTTATCTGGTCTCGCTACTTTAATTCCTAAGGCAAATGCAATAGGTCTTCCGTGTGTTGTGTGTAAGGAATCACAATACAAGTATCCCGGAACTCTTGAAGAACAGCCAATTCCTGAAACTGCAATGTAATCCTCTGGTTTTATGTTGAGTTTCTCAATAGCATTTAAAAAGCAGTTTATTACAATCCCGTTCCCACACCCTGAACAAAATATGTGTGGTAATCTATCTGTTCTCATATACTTTAATGCTGGATGCATTTGTTCCACCTCGTTTTATTTTTGCTGCATGAGATAACTCAAAAATCGCTCCAGATAACTCATTTCCAATATCTTGCAATTCTGAAATATCCAATTCTATGTTGTTACCTCCAATAGAAACTGCAACAGGTAGGAATTTGTATGCTATCTCCACAATCTCAAAAGGTTTGCAGAGCATATCAACTGCTATCAATCCATGAAATCCTTCTTTATCATCCAATGCTTTTGTTATAATCTTGTTTATGTGAATGTTTTCATCCAATGATTGGATAATATTTTTTATTACAACTTCCTCTGATTTTCCTTCAACCTCAAATACTACCTTTATTCTTAAATAACCATCTTCCTGCAACTCATGTATGTCATCTTCATCATAAATACCTTCTCTATATTTATCAATATCTATATCCTTCCCCTCTCTCACAAAGGCGTTAAATGCAACATTGTATTTTTTGCAGAAGTTGCTGAAGAATTGGATGATATGGGCAATAGTGTTACCAAACTCCTTTGAATCCATTTTTAATTTTGAAGGGGAGATAACCTCAACATCTGCACCATACTTTAGGCAAAAATCAATATAGTCCAAAAAAGAATTGAATTTTATCTCCAATTCTCCAACCTTGGTGTATAAGTTACCTTCTTCCTCCTCAACAGATAAAAGTTTAGCGTTGTATTTTTCTTTTAATTCATTAACTACTTCTTCAAATTCCTCCTCAACAACACCTTTTTTATTCCCTCTAAGTTCTTCATATGCAATAACTTCAATCATAAAATCACCATTATAAAATAAATTAAAAATATTTAGAATTTGTTTTTGTTTTTGAAATTTATATAATTATCCAAGAAAAAAGAAAAAATTATTCAAACATATTATATCTTCTAACAACAAACTCCCTACCAAGAGTTGCCAAGAAACTTCCCAACTTAGGGCCGTATCTCTTTCCTAACAATATCTTATATGATGCTAAGAATGCCTTCTTTGGTTCTAATCCAATCTCTTTTGCTGTCTCATAAATAAGTTCGTGTATGTTTAAGGCATCAAACTCAATATCTTTAACTTTTTCTCCGAAGTATTTAATCCATTCTTTTTGCTTCTCATCCAATTCGTTGTATATTTTCTTTGCTTCCTCCTCATCAATAATAACCAACTTCTCTCCATACTCCAATGCCCAATTTCTTGCCATTATTAGCCTATCTTTTAATCTCCCTATGTCGTATTCAGTAAAGTTATCCAAATCGTAATTGTTTCTTCTTAATATCTCAAACACCTTATCCATATCCAACTTATCATCTTTCATGGAAAGTTGGGCAATTATTGAACAGAACCTATATGGCACTTGTAAAGGCATTTTTTCTGGGATTCTTGGAGTGGAAAGTTCATACATCCTCAATTTTTCAATGTCATTTTCACTTAAATCATCTCTATCTTTATTTTCAAAGTAAAACTTCTCCAAATTATCATAGTTATCAACTAAATCAGGTATCTTCTTCAAATCAAAGTCAATGTGTTTTGCTGGCTTACTCCTAAGCATTAAATACCTCAAAATTTCTGGATGTGCAATCTTTTCCCAATCCTTAACAGCAAACACGACCCCTGATGAGGATGACATTGGTTTAACAACATCTCCAACCTTCAACTGTATCCACTCATAAACAACCTTTTCTGGTGGGATGTAGTTAAATACCTCCCTCGCTATTTTTATTCCAGTATCATAAGAGCCACCAGATGCTGCATGATCTTTACCCATTGGTTCAACAACAACTCCAAAAATACTCCACCTTGCTGGCCAATCCACCCTCCATGGGAGTTTTGCTCTACCTTTAAATGGCTTAACTGTATTTTCATACCCGCAACTGCATTTATAAGTTACTGTTTCCTCTTCTTTGTTGTAGTTTATGATTTTTGTTGTGTTTAATTTTCCACACCTCTCACAAACAACATTCAATGGATACCAATCATCTGGGAGTGGTTCTTTTCTGTATCTATTCAATATCTCAACTATTTTGTCCCTATTATTTAATGCCTCTATAATTTTTTTATCATAGATGCCTTTTTTGTAGTTCTCATCCGCTCTGTATGTGGTTAATTCAATCCCCAAATCATCTAAACTCTCCAAGAATGGTGTTAAAAAATGCTCTGCATAACTTTTACAGCATCCTTCTGGGCAAGGGATTTCACTTATTGGCATCCCCACATACTCAGCGTAATTCTCTGGTAAGAATGGATACACCTTCCTCAATGGGTCGTAGGTGTCTGCAATGAATATAAGTTCTGCATTAACGCCTTTATTTTTTAAACCTTTATAAATTGCATCTGCTGTGAGTGTTTCTCTTGCATTTCCTATGTGTATGTGTCCAGAAGGTGTTATTCCACAAGCAACAACATATTTTTCTGCCTCTCTTCTTTTTATCACTTTCTCAGCAATTACATCTGCCCAATGCAAGTCATCGCCCCCTAATGTATTTTTATAACAAAATGATCCTAAAAGATAGGATAATTAATTATCAAAATAAACACATCTCAAATAAAAATTTTTGCCATGTAAAAAATTAAAAAAGAATTTATTGTATAATTAACTTAGTATAAATCATTTTTGCAAAATTTAATATTTAACTCCAACGTTCTGTTTCATTCAAAAACCTATCTAAGAATTCCAACCCTCCCCCGTAATTAACCACACCCAAGTGGATTGAGACATAAAATGGGACATTATACTCGGAAGCAGTATGGTAATCAACTTCTGCTATAATTAGATACATATCCACATATTCTTTTTTAAGATACCAAGTATACTCCTTATTTATGATTTTTTTAGAAGAACCATTGGGATATATTATTTTATTGGTTAATATTATTGTGTAGTTGTGTGCAAGAAGAACCTTCAACGATTCATTGTTTAGTGCCCATGCTGGTGGAAGAAATAGGGTTGTATTGTTAAATCCACATTCTTTCATTATAAGTTCTGCGTTGTGCAATTTCTCTAAGCACATGTCTTTTGAACAGTTAAATTCATGAAATGTATGCTTATATCCATGAAGTTCAATTTTATATCCTCTTTTTTCTAATTGATGCAGATATTCAACAAAATCTTTATTTTTCCTCAAATCCCATTTCCCACCACTTGGAGGATTTTCAAGTTCTGGAATGACAAATAATATGGTATTGTTGCTGTAGTTGTGTTTGTCTATAACTTTAACAACCTCCTTCAAATCTGCAAAATATTTGGGAGAAACGTCATGCACCAATATAATGGGCTTTTTGTAGAGGTTTTTTGTAATCTTTGGTTCTTTTGAAGTTTTGTTTAAATAGTTTCCTTGAAGGATTACCAATATTAATGCTATAGATATTAAAAAGATGAATTTTTTCATAATCCACCCTAAATATCTTTATATCCTTCAACAAGGAAGTAGGATTTATTTTTCCATGCTATTTTGTACAAATATGGAGTTTCTTTATTCAACTCTTCTCTGATCCATTTAAGGTTTTTTACAGAGATATTGGTCAAATTTGCATTTTTAAACAAATTTACAATGTCTTCTGGATTTGAGCCCCCATAAAATGGAAGTTTTTTATTGATTTCTTCTTTTTCATAAATGCTTTTAGAGTTCCAAGGATTTCTTTTTTGATATATCATTATTGCTATTTGTCCAATAAACTTTCTGATTTTTTCTTCAAAAGTTTTCTCCATCCATTTACCATCAATAGCAACAACCTTTCCCCTGGGTCTTACAACTCTGCTCCACTCATTAATTGCCTTCTGTGGATTTGGTAATGTCCATAATAAATGCCTATTTACAACAACATCAAACTCCCCATCATCAAAAGGCAAATTCTCAGCATCTGCAATCATAAATTCAATATCTAAACCTTTTTTATCTGCCTTTTCTCTTGCTCTTTCTAACATTTTCTCTGATAGATCAATACCGACAACTTCATGCCCCAACTCCGCCAACAAGATTGCCAAAAACCCGGTTCCAGTTCCAACATCCAAAATCCTCAATTTTTTATTTCCACATATCTCATATAAAACCTTTTTCCAAACCTCTGGTAATCCAGAATGTCCTGGAGAATTGTCGTAGGTTTCACTTCTTACATCCCAATAATTTTTGATATGCCTCTTTACGTCCTCCATAGTATCCCTCATGCATATTTGTGGCATCTAACCTTTCTTTTTTTATCAAGTTCAACCAATGGCGGGGTCTCTTTTAGGCATTTTTCACTACGTTCTGGGCAGAGGTTGTAGTATTTACAACCTTTCCCAAATTTCAAAGTTTTTTTAATCTCTTCCTCAGTATCTGCGATATCTTCCTCCATGGTTAATGATTTGACAAGGAGTTGTGTGTAGGGATGCAATGGTTCATCTAAAATATCAACTCCCTCTTCAACAATCTGTCCTGCATATATAACAGCCATCCTATGTCCAACTATATTTGCAACCTCCAAATCATGAGTTATAAATAAATAAGATAGATTTCTCTCCTTCTGCAAGTCCATAAGGAGGTTAATAATGGATGCTTGGACAGAAACATCAAGCATGGATGTTGGCTCATCACAAACAATAAACTTTGGATTCAATACCATCGTCCTTGCTATAACTGCCCTCTGTAGTTCTCCCCCACTGAGTTCATGTGGAAATCTATTTAGATGATCTTCCTTTAACCCAACAATCTCCATAAGTTCTTTAATTTTATCATAATCGTCATTTCCAATCCCATGAATCCTTAAAGGTTCTAAGATACTTTCATATATCGTCCATCTTGGGTCTAATGCACTGTCTGGATATTGGGGAATTAATTGCATTTTCCTCCTAATTTTCCTAAGTTCTGATTTTTTCATTTTTGTGAGGTTTTTTCCTTTAAAAATCACTTCCCCTTTGGTTGGTTCTGTGAGCATTAGAAGTAGTTTACCAAGTGTTGATTTTCCACTGCCACTCTCTCCAATCAATGCCAGAGTTTCTCCTTCTTTAATCTCAATATCAACCCCATCAACGGCAATCACTTTACGCTTTGAGAATACTCCAGATTCAAAGATTTTATGCAGATTTTTGCCTTTAATCATAGAGATAGCACCTCACAAGGTTGCCGTTACACTCAAAAAATGGCGGTTCTTTTAGGCATTTATCTGTTGCAAACTCACATCTTGGATGGAACTTACAACCTTTTGGGGGGTTAATCATGCTTGGTGGATGTCCTTTAATTGGCTTTAATCCCTTAGATGGGAGGGAGTTTAGGAGTGATTTTGAGTAGGGATGCAATGGCTCTTCAAAAAATGTCTCTGCTTTACTAATCTCAACCACCTGCCCGCAGTACATTACCGCAACTCTATCGGCAAGTTTTTTTGCAAATGGAATATCATGGGTTATTAAAAGGAGGGAGAGTTTATTATTGTCCTTTTTAATCTTCTCAAAGAGTTTAACAACCCTAACTTTTTTTATTACATCAATGCCTTTTGTTGGCTCATCTGCAATGATGAGTTTTGGTTTTGTTGATGTTCCCATGGCTACTAAAGCCCTCTGTCTCATCCCTCCGCTGTATTGATGGGGATATTCCCCAGCCCTTCTCCTTGCTGGATGGATACCAAAGTAATCCAACAACTCAACAGTTCTTTCATAGGCATCTTTTTTGCTTAAGTTTAGATGCAACATCATCGGTTCTGCAACTTGGTAACCAACCTTTAACACTGGGTTGAGGGACGTTGAGGGACTTTGTGGAACCCATGCAATCTCTTTCCCCCTAATCTTCCTCATTTCTTTTTCTGGCAGTGATAGAAGGTTTTTTCCATTAAAAATTATCTCCCCACTAATTTCTGTATTCTCTGGCAATAACCTTAATATTGAAAGTCCTAAGACAGATTTTCCACTTCCACTCTCTCCTATTAGACAGAGAGTCTCCCCTTCTTTTATACTAATGCTAACGCCATTAACCGCCTTAACACTAACATCCTCAACCAAGAAATTCACATATAGATTTTTGACAACCAACAAATCGTTCATTATGTCACTCTCCTTGATTTTGGCTCTAAAACATCTCTCAAACCATCACCAAGCAAGTTAAAGCCAAGGATGGCAAGCATTATTGCCAAACCTGGAAATACCATTATCCATGGGGCAGTTGTTAGGTAATTTTTTCCAGTATTCAAAATCTGGCCCCATTCTGGTGTTGGTGGTTGAATCCCCAAGCCCAAAAAACCTAAACTTGCTATCGTCATAATTATGTTGCCAACGTTTAGGGTTGCAAGGACTATTATTGGAGGAATTGCGTTTGGAATAATATGCTTTAGAAGAATCCACCAATCCGTTGCTCCCATCATCCTTGCAGAGGTTATAAATTCCCTTTCTTTTAAAGATAGGACAATACCTCTTGTCAATCTTGCGTATGTAATCCAATTTGTAACTACGATTGCCATCATAACAACCCAAACTGAGGAAGTAGATTTTAGGATTACGCAAAGAACTCCAACCAATGCGATATTGAATATAAGTTCTGGAATTGCTAAAAATACATCGATAACTCTTCCAATAATATCGTCAACTACCCCTCCAGCATAACCACTCACCGCTCCAATCGAACATCCAACGGTTAAAGAAATGATTGAAATCGTTATCGCAACAATTAAAGAAACTCTTGCACCATAAACAACCCTTGAAAACAAGTCCCTGCCAAGTTGGTCTGTTCCAAATGGATGCTCTGATGATGGAGGAGACAACCTCTCAAGCATGTTTGTTTCATAAGGATTCTTTGCCACAATTGGAGCCAATAATCCTGATAGTGTAATTGCTGAGATTACAATCAAACCTACAAGGCATGTTTTATTCTTTAACATAATCCTTATCGTATCCCTCAACTTAATCACCGTATCTTATTCTTGGATCAATAATTGCATAGAGGATATCAACAATAAGGTTGGTTAATGTGAAAATAACTGCACTCAAAAAAACCAACCCTTGAACCACTGGAAAATCCCTCTTTGCAACAGATTCCACAAAGAAAGACCCCAATCCAGGCCATGCAAATACAACCTCAACCATGACAGAACCAATGATTAAGTGACTTATTGACATGGAAAGATAGGTTAAAATTGGAATTAATGCATTCCTCAATGCATGTTTTAGAACCACAACTTTTTCAGACAATCCCTTTGCCCTTGCAGTTAAAATATAATCCTCATTTAAGGTATCTAACAAAACTGCTCTAATGAACCTTGATTTGATTGCCATAAAAGATATAGACCACGTAACAACTGGAAGGATAGCATGTTTAATTGACCCATATCCAAATGAAGGAAGTATTTGGAGATGAACTGCAAACAACCATATAAACATCAAACCCAGCCAAAAACTTGGAATACTAATTCCAATAAGCGACCATATCCTGCAGAGGTGATCTACCCCTTTGTTCCTATATAAAGCAGAAACAATACCAAACAAAAATGCAAAAGTAACAGAAATTATAAACGTTGAGAAAAACAACTCTGCAGATGCTGGAAATTTTTCCATAATTTCGCTCAATACCGGCTCTCCACTACTCCAAGAAGTTCCAAAATCTCCTTGAATAATTTTAAAGAGCCAATTTATATATTGAATAATCAACGGCTTATCCAAACCAGCCTCAATCCTAAACTTCTCAATCTCTTCTGGACTTGGCTCTGTTCCTGTACTCATGGTTAAGATAAACTCTGCAGGATCTCCAGGGAAGATATAAAGTAATGAAAATGATAAAAAAGACGCTCCAATAAGGGTGGGGATTATTTGGAGAATTCTTTTTAGAATGTATTTTTTCATCTTACCACCAAAACTTTAAATTAATATTAAAAATTTAAAAAATTAAAAGAGAATTATTTTTTAACTCCAACTTCAGCAAAGAACGGCTCTCCACTGATTGTGAAGAATTTGTCTGGACTTGGAGCATCTACCTTTGGACTCATTACTGCAGTCATAATATCATGGTAAAGTGGAACAACTCCCATCTCATCATACAATGCCTTGTAGAATGCTATTAAATCCTTCTTCCTAACATTCTCATCAATATCTTCTGGATTCTCAAGGATTTTCTTACATAAACTTCCAACTTTTTCACTTTCATAGGCACTCCATTTACATCCTGGATAGAATCTCCAATACATCCTTAAGTAGAATCTTCTGTGGGGCCCTCCAATGTAGTATAACCTCATGTCGTAATCTCCTGAATCCCTCTTCTGTTTGTATGCTCCACCTTCGAGGATTTCAAGTTCTGGATTAAAGCCCGCTTTTTTAAGTTGTTCTTGAATAAGTTGTGCGACTAAAACCTGGTCTCCTTGACCTTTATCTACTATGAATTTAACTTTTAAACCTTCCATTCCCTTCTTCTTCAAGATTTCTTTTGCCTTTTCTGGGTTGTATTCATATTTAATATTGGCTTCTTTCATTCCTGGTGCTTCAGGAACAAACATTCCATTCCATGCTGGTCTGACTTGGTTGTCAAATATCTTAACAATCTCATCCCTATTTATTGCTAAACTTACAGCCTTCCTAACTTCTGGGTCATTAAATGGGGATTTTTTATAGTTGAAGGCAATAATCCAAGTAATTGGAACATCGTGCTTATAAACTTTAAATCCATCTTTTTCCAATAATGGTAATTGGTTTCTTGGTGTGTATGCAGAACCACCATGCACAAAGTCAGAAATTGCATCAACCTCTCCACTTCTCAAAGCCATAACTCTTGTATCTTCATCTGGGATGATTTTAACAACAAATTTCTTGAATTTTGGCTCTATGCCATTTCTTTCATACCAGTATGGGTTTGGTTCATAGATTGCGTATTGATCTTTTTTATAATCAACAACTTTGAAAGGTCCTGTTCCAATTGGTTTAACCAATGTTCCATTGGGATCTCCAACAGGATTTACTGA
Source organism: Methanotorris formicicus Mc-S-70 (assembly GCF_000243455.1). NCBI lineage: Archaea > Methanobacteriati > Methanobacteriota > Methanococci > Methanococcales > Methanocaldococcaceae > Methanotorris > Methanotorris formicicus. The sequence continues at coordinate 56,058 of NZ_AGJL01000003.1, forward strand.
CGTAGGAGCCATTATACCGAGATGATATTCTGCCATCTTAGCGAGGTTGAAGAATCCTGGTTTTTCAAAGTGAATTGCAACTGTGTATTTGTCTATAACATCGCATCCTTTTGGTGCTAAACTATGCTCCTTTACAATTAACCTATCCATTGAAAACTTTACAGCATTTGCATCAAATTCAGTTCCATCAGAGAATTTGATTCCTTTTTTGAGGTGGAAGATGATTGTTTTTCCTCCATCTTTAATTTCCCAACTTTCTGCCAATCCAGGAACTAATTTATCATTAGACATATCGTACTCAACCAATCTTTCGAGGACATGTGTTTTTGGGAAAAATCCGATTCCCCATTTTCCTCCTGTAAGTTTGTGGTCTTTTCCATAACCTAAAATAAAGGTGTCTTTGTATTCAACTTTTGTTTCTGTGGATTTTTGGGTTTCTTCAGTCTTTACCTCATTCGGGGATGTTTCTGCTTTTCCTGTACAACCCGCTATAGCAACTCCTCCAAGTAGAAGGAGCGCTATTGTTAATATGGATATTAATTTTTTCATGCACTCACCTCATATAATTTGGGAATTTTATACTATTTAATCTTAACATTTTCAAAAAAGTCACTTTAAGTATATAAAATTTTCTACTTAAGTTGTTATTTAGTAAGATCAACTAAAATTTTAATATTACAAAAATGAAAAAAATAAAAAATGCAAAATAAAATAATAAAAACTAAACATCAGTGTCTAAATCATATTTTTTAGCCAATAAATGTGCTTTTTCCATTTCCTTGTATGTTAAAGTCCTGTCTATGTCTTCATAAAGAGTAGCCTTATATTCTGGCCGATATTGGAACATAACATTTACCTTTGCATCTAAATGCTTTCCAATCCACTTAAATATCCTCTCAGTGCAACACTCTAAGTGATTTGGCATAACCAAGTGCCTAATTATAATGTCCTCATCATTTATCATCAAGTGGTTTCTTTTTACAACTTTGCAGTAATTTTTTATCTTAGATAACCTTTCAGCACAGTTATCGTTTCCAAACTTAAAATCACTCAACCATAAATCAACAACACCATCTAAAAGATACATGGTTTCTTCACTCATATACATATTTGAGTTCCACACCACTGGAATATTTACATTGACATACCCTAATATTTCTAAGATTTTTAGCAAGTGAGGTGTTGGCTCCCCTCCTACAAAATTTACATTTTTGGATATTGTTCTTTTTTCTTCTACGATTTTTGCCATTAGTTTGGGCCTAACTTTTTTGCAGTAGTTTTCAACTTTGAGGTTTTCAAAATAAACCTGTGAAATTTCCCAATTCTGGCAAAATACACATTTAAAGTTGCATCCACAGAAGAATATTGTGTGGGATGGGATTAGAACCTTTTCTTCACCATAATGCAGAAATTCGGATGAATAATAACTTTCTCCAATTCTACAAAACCCCAATTCTTTATTTCTATTTACATAACACCTATGCTCACAAAAATGACAATTTTCAAAGATTCTCTTTGCTATCTCTATTTTTAAATCTAACAAATTTGGATGTGTTATTTTGATGTTTTTTATATATGTTGTTTCCCTAAATTCGCTCATTGCATTTTCATGCATTTCCCAGAGTTCATCAATGTCTTTATTGTCAAAATTACAAACATCTATTGACTTTAAAATTAAAAATTTTGCCGGTAATTTATTTTCAGAAACTTTTAGGTATCTTTCCAATAACATACTCCCACCAAGACGTACTATGTAATACAATTAGACGAATAAATATTTAAAATAGTTTATTCATTTATTTAAATTTTAGATTAAATGTGTAAAACCCATCTAAATTGAGGTTTTTAAAATAAAAAATAGAAAATTATTTTATTGCTCAACGAGAACAGCGTTGACAACACCATCCTGTCCTGGTCTTGATGTTACTTTTGCCAAACCTAATTCTGTTTCAACAACTGCTCCTTTTGTGATGACGTTTCTTCTGATGTAGTGTTTGTTTGCCTGGTTGTCAACTACGGTTTTAATTGCAACTTTCCTACAAACTCCTGTTTTTGGATCTAAAACATTTGCGTAGTTTACTCTTAATAATCTAATTTTATTGTTTCCTCCTTTGCATCTAATGATTTTCATCCTTACTTCATCTGATAAGTGTGTTTCTGTTGGTTCTCTTCCCATTTCATATTTTCTCTTTTTTCTTGACATTTTGTATTTTCCGCCTGTTGGTTTTCTTCTGCTTTTTCCTTGCCATACTCCCATATTTACACCCTTAACTGTTTTTTATTTAATGTTTCTCTCATAAAGATATGAACTTCATCCAACATTTAAAAATAATAGTGACTTTAATAATTAAATAAAAAAGATACTTATATATATTTTTGCCATGCGAGTCAAAAGTTCTATTGAACTTATAATATAAAAAATTAACGATTACTTATGTTCTCTCAAATTCTTCAATTAATATCTTTAAAATTGCCATTCTCACTGGGATTCCATAAAAGGATTGTTTAAAGTATTTTGCCTGAGGAAGTTTATCAACCCCATAATCAATTTCATCAACCCTTGGCAATGGGTGCATAACAATCAAATCCTTATTTTCAATATGTTCTTTTTTTATCTTATAACTTCCTTTGACTTTTTGGTATTCATTCAAATCTGGAAATCTCTCTTTCTGTATTCTTGTTACATAAACAACATCAACATCTAACTCCCCAATCTTATCAGATTCGTATATCTTAACCTTTCCTCTCAAATCGTCAATAATTTCTCTTGGCATTTTTAATTCTTTTGGGGAAATAAAGTGCAATTCAACCCCTTCAAAAAGTGCCAATGCATAGGAGAGTGAATGAACAGTTCTCCCATACTTCAAATCTCCAACAAATGCAACCTTTATATTATCAATCCTTCCAATTTCTCTGTTTATTGTATATAAATCCAGTAGTGTTTGTGTCGGGTGTTGATTACTCCCATCTCCTGCATTTATAATAGGAACTGATGAGTATTCACTTGCCAATCTTGCCGCACCCTCAGATGGATGCCTCAAAACAATAACATCGCAGTAATTACTAACTACCCTTATGGTGTCTATTAAACTTTCCCCCTTTACTACTGATGTATTTTCAACATCTCCAAATCCAATAACCTCCCCACCCAATCTCTTCATTGCTGTCTCAAAAGATAACCTTGTTCTTGTTGATGGTTCATAAAATATCGTTGCCAAAATCTTCCCTTCCAAAATCTTTGAGACCTTTTTTGAATTTAGTATATCCTCCATCCTCTCTGCTTCATCCAATATCCTCAAAATATCATCTTTATCAATATCCCTCATTGAGATTAGATGCTTCATACATCGTTCCTCCTTATATATTAATTCATAAAATACAAAAACTTCAGATGCAATGTTATTTATACTCTTAAATTTATACTTTTTAGTATTGGTTATCTTTTTATAGGGTAAGTTAGGATGCCAAGGCAAAGCGATACTCTCTTTGTGGAGGGATAATTATGGAAATTATTCAAATATTTGGAATACTATTTGCATTGTTTGCTATGTCAAGAGTTATTTTACAGATAAGGAACAGGAATATGGGTTTGGATGAGGGGATATTTTGGTTGTTTGTTTGGATTTTGGTTGTTGTTGTTTTGGTATTTCCTCAAACATTAAGTTGTTTGGCAGGGGTTCTTGGTGTGGGGAGGGGTGTGGATGCTATAATCTATCTAAGTATAGTGGTTTTATTCTATCTAATATATAGAATGTATGCAAGGATGGAACATTTAGAAAGAGAGATTACGAAAGTTGTTAGAGAGGTGGCAATTAAAGATAGACATGAACCAAAAAGTAAAAATGAGGGATAATATGGATAAGTTAGAGTTGGTTTTAAGTGAATCTTTGCCATATGTTTCAGATATTGAATATGCAAAAGAACTTATACAAAATTCAAAAGATTTGGATGAATTAAAAGAAAAAATAAACAAACTCATCAAAGAAGAAAAAGACATAACAAAACAAACAGATTTAAGGATAATACTTGAAAAGATTGAAGAGATTGAAAATAAATAATACTTATTTCTTTTTTCTATATTCATGTTCAAACTCCTTATCGTAAAGTTTTGAATATGCATAATATTTCGGACTTAAAACCTCCCCAACAATTATTAAGGCGGTTTTTTTAATTCCTTCTTTTTTAACTTTCTCCACTATATCCTTTAAAGTTCCTAAAACAATCTTCTCATCTTCCCATGATGCATGATAAACCACTGCAACTGGGGTATCTTCTTTGTATCCCCCTTCTATTAACTCTTTACAAACCTTTTCAATCATTGAAACTCCTAAATATATTGCCATTGTTGCATTATGCTTTGCTAAATCCACTAATTTCTCTTTTTCTGGCATTGGTGTTCTTCCTTCTGGTCTTGTAATAATTACAGTTTGGGAAACCTCTGGTAAAGTAAGTTCTGCTTTTAAAGAACTTGTTGCGGCAAATAATGAAGTAACTCCGGGTATTATTTCAACATCTATGCCATGCTTTTTCAACTCATCAATCTGCTCCTTAATTGCCCCATAAATGGATGGATCTCCAGTATGTAGCCTAACAACATTTAAGCCTTTTTTAGCATTTTCAACCATAATTTTAACTATTTCATCCAAATCCATCGTTGCACTGTTGTATATCTTTGCATTTTTTTTGTTGTATTTTAGAAGTTCTTTGTTAACCAATGAACCGGCATATATTATCACATCTGCATTTTCTATTGCTTTTTTTCCCTTTACTGTTATCAACTCTGGATCTCCTGGACCTGCTCCTACGATGATTATTTTGTTCATTTTTCCCCTCGTGTATTATTTAAATACAGGAATAATATTCACTTATTTGTATTACCTTGTTCTTAAAGTTTGCTCCAATTATGGATTTAAACTCTCTCCAACCTTCTTTTAATCGCTATGAAGAGATTACTCAGAAGAATTAATGATATTATCCTAATTGACCATTCGTAGGATATCATTAGGGATGACTTATCAACTATGCCAAGTTGGAAAAATGCCCTCAATGTCTCTTTTAGGCATTTTGGGTAGTATTCTGTCATTTTTGAGAAATCATTATTGTAGTTTAAGAGTAATATTATAAATCAGTATCTCCGAACATCATACTAACTAATAGAAAACTTAATATTTGGTAATATCGAATAGTTAATATCAAAAAAATATGGAGGTGAAATCATGAAGGGGATAAAACACACAATAATAAAATCCTTTAACGAATTTAACAGTTTTGTTGGTAAGGCTTTACAAATTACGCCGAGGATTTATCGGGTTGAAGGTTATTCTAAAGG
>NZ_AGJL01000004.1 GCF_000243455.1 Methanotorris formicicus Mc-S-70
TAATTTGTAAAGCCTTACCAACAAAACTGTTAAATTCGTTAAAGGATTTTATTATTGTGTGTTTTATCCCCTTCATGATTTCACCTCCATATTTTTTTGATATTAACTATTCGATATTACCAAATATTAAGTTTTCTATTAGTTAGTATGATGTTCGGAGATACTGTTATCTCGTTATTTTTATAAATATTATATTGTTGTAACTATGTTATTAATTTTTCTGTAGGTTAGTATGATGTCCAATTAATGTTAAAAATTCTGGGATAACTATAATAAACTTAATAGATATAAATGATAATGTTAATGTTATCATGTAGTTGTTATAATGACTAATCACTTAAGAATTTAAAAATACATATCTTTAAATATAAAAACACCGGGTTTGGTGTTAATGTGAAGTTCATTGAATTTAGTTACGGAATCTCAAATGACGAAAATCCTCTAAAGGCTGGGGCTTATGCTACATCCAATGCATTGAAATATTTAGATACATCTTTAGAAAATATAAACATAGTATTTCTATACTCTTCCCCAGATTACGACCCAGAAGAGGTTTTAAATGGTGTAAAACTTATTTTGGGAAATAAAATACCCATAATAGGGGGAAGTTCAAAATTTGGTATAGTGGATGGAAATTTAATTGAAGATGGGGTTGTTGTTGGTATTTTGGCATCAAAATACTTCCATGTAGGTCTTGGTGTAGCGTTGGGTGCATCTATAAATCCAAGGGAGTGTGGAAGAAAGGCAGTACATGATGCAATAAAGAATTTAGGAATGTTGCCAAGGATGGTTATGGTTTTTATGGACTACTGTAAGTTTGAAGAAGAAATAATAAATGGAATTGTTGATGTGTTAGGCTTTACAATCCCTATTTTTGGAGGGGTAACATCCGATAACTTTGAATTTAAAAAAACCTATCAATATTGCAATGACGTTTATATTGACAGTGTTGTATGTGTTGCCTTTGGGGGAGATATAGTACCAAAAATATCTGTTGGGAAGATAACTGATGAAAATTTGGATTCAAATAAAAAAATTACCATAACCGAAACCAACAAGAGGTATGTTTATGAGTTAAATGGAGTTAATGCTATAGAATACTACAAAAATATCACTAACTTCAGAGGTTCAAACCAAAATCTTGAAAACGATAAGAAATTTTACCTATCCAATGCCTTTGGAGTGACTGATTCAAATGGAGAGATTTACTTAAAAGGTCCTATATTTATAAAAAATGGTGTTTTGGTTTTTGGTTCAAATGTTATGGGGGGTAATGAACTAAGTTTATTCAGTATTAACGAAGAGAGTATTGAAAACTTTTTTGAGAAATCGGTAAAATTAATAAATAACGCCCCTCCAAATTATCCCCCTTCTGTAACATTTTGCTGCATATCTTCATATCTAACGGAAATATCAAAAGAATCTGTTGAGAAATGTTTGAAATCATGTCCTCTAAACCCAATCTTTGGATTTACCACATATGGAGAAGTGGTATTGAAAAACTACTACAACTATACAGTTTCAATGTGTTCTCTTGTCCCTGATTTAGCATCAATCAGTGCAAAAGAAGGAATCCACATGATTACAAAATATCCCGCAACAAAAGAAACCATTCTAAAAATCAATGAATTAGGTGGTTCTACAAAAATAGAAGAACTTGCAAAGGCCTTGGGAATACACAGAAGAACGGCATACGATAGAATAGAGCCACTACTTCAATATGGGTTCGTTGAAAAAGACCATGCACTTGTAAAAATAACAGATTTCGGTAAATTACTGCTAAAAATTATTAAAAAATAAATTTTATCCAATATACCTTAAATCTTCATCACTTGGTGGTTTTGGTTGTTGTTGCATCATAACCTCTTCTTCAAACTTCCTAATCTTTTCAAGGAATTTTTCCATGTCTTTTGCTCTCTCTTCTAACTCCTTCATATCAATCTCAAACCCAACTATCTTTGAGAATTTTTCTAAAACTGCTCTTGCTGATTTTGGATCAACCAAATATCCTGGAGTTTCCCCCATCAAACAAACCCCTTCAATACCATTCAATTTTGAGAATGTCAGCATTAGTCCAGCAGCACCAACAATTCCACCACCATCCTTTCTAAATTCAACACCATATTCCTTTAACTTATTGGCAAGTTCCTCTGATGTTGCTGCAGCGTAGACCTTTGGAACATCAGTTATTTTCCCAACGCCAAATCCTCCTAATGTGTATGTCATCTTAGCCCCATATTTAATTCCAACCTCAACAAGTTTTTCTGCAAGGTAGTATTGTCCTATTGGAGATAATGCCTGAGTATTTCCTAAAACAACAATCATTTGAACTGGCTCCCTTACTATGTAAAACTCATTGTTCATAAACTCAACAGTTCCATTCTCATTTACTAAAACTTGTGGTGGGAAATCATAGCAATACAACTCCAAAAACTTCTCCCCCTTAAATTCACGGACAATGTGCTCTGCTGCAATCCTTCCAACGTGCCCAATACCTGGAAGACCTTCTACAAGAATGGCATTTTCTAACGCTTCAACGTCTTTTATTTTTCTTTCTATAATCTTTATCATGGATAACCCTCCAATTTGTTTTATATTAAAATATTATACACTCATTTTTTAAGTTTCTTCTTATACATCTTTGCAAACCTTCTCAACATCATAACCTCTTCCTCAGAAACTTCCAAGATTTCCTTAATTTTTTTTGACGGGGGACTTTCTCCAAACAATAAAGATATTGCACTTGTAAGATTTTTTGGAATCCTTATATCCGCTTTATCAAAATCAATAATACATACCCTATTTTCTGAAATAAGGATGTGCTTTCCCCCTTGAATCTCTCCGTGATCTATGCCAATCGAATCCAACCTAATACACTGCCTAAAAATTTCTTCTATGATATTTAGTAGTTTCTCTTTATCATCTTTTGTTAGGTTTTCAACATAGTACTTCAATGCCATGCCATCAATAAACTCCGTTATTAAATAATCATTGCCATATTCATAAACTTTTGGTCCAATGCCTAATTTGTTAACGATTTCTAACATCTTCCCTTCATGGAGCGTGCTATTTTTTGGAGTGTCTTTCCTTGGTATTTTTATTGCTACATCTTTTCCTTTAAAGTTACCTCTTAAAACAACCCCTCTATGTCCCTTACCAACAACCTCTTTAAAAATTATTCCTTCCTCTATAAGTTTTTTAAGGATTTCATCATTTAAAATGTTTTTTATAATTTCATTATACCCTTTAATTTTAAGCATGGTTTCCCTATTTCGCTTTAATTGTTTTAAAAATCCCATACAATACATAACCAACCCCACACAACAACACAGGATATACAAAGCCCCACATTGCCAATACTAAGGATATAAAGAATATTCCAATCAATACCTTATGTGGATATTTTGGATAACCTATATCGCTAATCATCAACAATCCAACAACTATTGCAATAATTGAAATTAAAGTCCCACTATCCAAAACCTCGCAAAATGATGCCAAAACCAAAGATCCTGCAGGGATAGGTAAGCCAACAAAATGCTTGACATTCAATATTCCAAACCTCGCCAACCTCAAAGCCCCACATAGAGCAAAAATCAACGCAGAGATTAAGGCAAAGTTACTTTCAAAATTATAATAAAGTAAATATGCAGGGGCAACACCAAAACTTACAACATCGCAAATACTATCTAACTCAGCCCCAAAATCAGAGACAGTATTTGTTTTCCTTGCAACAAAACCATCTAATGCATCAAATATGATTGATAGGTAGATAAACCTAAAATCATGCAACAATATCGCTAAAAGTCCAAATATGATATTTGCCATTGTAACATAATCAGAGATTGTTATTATTTTTCTTATGCTGAACATATTCCCACTTTACTTTCTTTCTAATCTTCTCTTAATTGCTATGAATAAACTACCTAATAAATATTCTAAGATTTTTTGAAATAAAAATATAACTTATATTGTTGCTTTTGCAGAAATCAATAAATTTATTATATTCATAATGCCAGGGTTTTTTATCGCTTTTTATATTATTTTTTATACTGTTATATTTAAGTTTTTTAATTTGCTGTAATTCCATATTTTTAAATAGTTTCTAGGTTTTAGGGGTGATTTTATGCAAAAGAAAAATTTAAAACGAATGACTTTGATATTGTACAATTCCTATGACAAAAATAGATGGCATGAGGCACATAAAAGGGCAATTGCAAGGGCAGCTCCTATCTGTTATGCATTTGATTGCAATCTTGCCATTATGGAATTTCCTTGTAAAAAGGAAGATATATTATCAATAGAGACGACAATTGGAAACTCCGGGGAATATTTGCGTAAATTGGTTGAGAAAAATAGATTTTTGATTATTGATAAGTATTTACCCCAATTAGGAATACCGATAATAGCAACATCAAAACCAGACAAAAAGAAGGCAATAACACCAATGGATGTTGTTGATTTGCTAACAAAAAAGCCATGCGGTATTTTGGTTGGACTTGGAAGGCATGGATTGCCAAAAGATATTGTGAAGATGGGGGAGTATCACTTAGACATTACTGGAAAAGGTGTTTCCCTTGAAACCTGCACTGCAATAGCTTCTATTCCAGCAGTAATCTCAACTTATATAAACACCACATTTGGCTATCAACAATAATAATGGATGATATTAGTATAGCTATAAGTTATTTTATAATTTGCTTACTGTTAAATTAATTTTGAGTATTTTCCAAGTTCCAAATTAGTAAATGATAAATAATGACAAATAGTCGCAAATAATAAAGTTTATATATGAATTGAATTTGAATAATCTATCAATTTTCAAAAGGAGGTATCCATGTGATTGCCGTAGATGCTATCAAACAAATAAAGCAGGTAGAAGAAAACGCAATAAAAGAGATAGAGAATGCTAAAAAGAGAGCAGAAGAGATAAAGTTAGAAGCGATAGAAAAAGGTAAGGAGTTAATTAAAAAGGCAGAAGAAGAAGCTCAAGCAAAAGTTGAAGAACTCATCAAAAATGCAGAAGAAGAGGCTAAAAAAGAAGCAGAAGAAATCATCTCAAAAGCTAAGGCAGATGTTAAAGATATAGTTTCAGTTGCAAAGGTTAAGGTATTGTCTCTCAAATTAGAGGAAGTTATTGAATTTTAATTAATGTTTTCATAGTTCAAAATGTTGAAGGTGGTTTTAGTGAGACCCGCAAGAATGAACAAAATAAGAGCGGTGATTTTGGATGAAAAGATGGATAGTGTTATAAGGAATCTTCATGAAAGTGGATTAGTTGAACTCTATGACATGAGTGCAAAACTTGAAAGTCCAGAGTGGAGGGCATTTTTATCTCCAGCAACATCAGCAGAGTACACAAGGCAAATAGCAACATTGATGATAAAGGTAGGAAGAATTCTTGATTTATTCAAAAACGTAAAAGAAGAAGGAAAAAGCAGCATTAAAGAACTATTGAACCCACAACCACCAAAAAAGAAGAGAATGTCATTTTCATCAGCAGAGGAAGCAATCTCCTATGCAGAAAAAGTTTTGAGTGATGTTGATAAGGAAGTTAGCGAACCATCAGCAAAATTGACAAAATTAGAAAACAGAAAGACTGAATTGAACTTGTTGAAAGAGCAGATAAAATACTTGCAGGATTTTGACATTGATTTGAGACATCTTGGTGTTGGTGAATTTGTATATATCGTATCTGGATTAACCTCAAAAGAGAAGTTGAATGAATTAGAAAAATCCTTAGATGATGTTACAGATGGATACTGTGAAATTGTTAAAGGTAATGTTGTTGTAGGTGAAGAAGGGGAAAAAGTCCCAGTAATTATTGCAGTGTTGAAAGAGTATATGGACAGTGTTGGAGCAGAGTTGAGAAAACTTGGATTTGAAAGGTTTGATATAAGTAATGTTGAAGGAACACCAAAAGAACTCCTCTCAAACATTGAAAAAGAACTCAGCAACATTACGAGTGAAATAGAAAATACCACCAGTCAACTGAGAAAACTTGCTGAGAAGTGGGAAGAAGAATTGCTTGCAGTTTATGAGGTCTTGGAGATTGAGAAAGAAAGAGGAGATGCATTCTCCTTATGTGGAAGAACAGAGAGAACCTATGTTCTTGAGGCATGGGTTCCTCAAAAGTATGCTGGGAAGGCGAAGGAAATTATTGAAAATGCAGCAGATGGATATGCAGTTGTTGAAATTGCAGAACCGGATGAACCAGAAGAGAAGATACCTGTTTTATTAGACAATCCAAAAGCAATAAAGCCATTTGAGATGCTCACAGAAATGTTTGCTCCACCAAAATACAACGAAGTTGACCCAACATTGTTGATTGTTCCAGGATTCTTAATGTTTTATGGTATAATGCTTACAGATGCTGTTTATGGTTTCTTGCTGACATTAACTGGTTTGTTCTTATGGAAGAAGATGGGTAAAGTTAGCGAAGGAGCTTACAATTTAGGTTACATATTAACTTTAGCAGGTATTGCAACAGTTATTGCTGGTTTAGTGACTGGAGGTTACTTGGGGGACTTCTTGTACCAGTTCCTTGGATTTGATATATATAAGGCAGGTGTGGCATTGGTAAACCCATTGGGAGAGAGTGCATACATAAGTGAGGCAAATCCATTATTCAATATGGGTAATATATCAGTCAACAACGGTCCAATGGCAATATTGATATTCTCCATAGTTGTTGGTATATTGCACTTGTTCATCGGATTGCTTGTTGGGTTCCTTGAAAACATCAAAAGAGGAAACCAAAAAGATGCAATATTGAACCAAGGAATTTGGTTGTTCTTGATATTGGCTATTGTGGTTGGAGTTGCAATAGGTAATTTAACCATCATTGGAGTGGCTTTTGTATTGGTAATGTTGGTATGTATGATAAAGGGCTTTATGAACGGAGGAATAATGGACGCGCTCCTTGGAGCAATGGATATAACAGGATTCTTAGGAAATGTCCTCTCTTACGCAAGGCTTTTGGCTTTGTGTCTTGCTACTGGTGGTTTGGCAATGGCAGTCAACATTATGTCAAAACTCCTTCAAGATAGCGTTCCAGTGGTTGGTATAGTATTGGCAATATTGATGCTATTATTGGGACATACATTCAACTTTGTGATGAATGGTTTAGGTTCCTTCATCCACTCACTGAGATTGCACTACGTAGAGTTCTTTGGTCAATTCTATGAAGGTGGAGGTAAAAAGTTTAGCCCATTCAAGGCAAAGAGGGAATTCACCACTCCATAATCAACCTTTAAATATCTAAAATACTTCTTAATCATTAAAAAATTGAGGTGATAAGAATGGTATTCGAGAACCCATTAATCTTAGGAGCAATTGGAGCAGGTTTAGCAGTTGGTATTGCTGGTTTAGGTTCTGGTATTGGTGCAGGTATAACTGGAGCAAGCGGTGCTGGTGTTGTTGCAGAAGATCCAAACAAATTCGGTACCGCTATAGTTTTCCAAGCACTTCCACAGACACAAGGTTTGTACGGATTCTTAGTTGCAATCTTAATTCTCTTCGTTTTCACCGGTGCTCCTGCATGGGCAATGCTTGCAGCAGGTATTGGTACAGGATTAGCAGGACTATCTGCAATTGGTCAGGGAATTGCATCAGCAGCAGGTTTGGGAGCAGTTGCTGAAGATGAGGGTATATTTGGTAAAGCAATGGTCTTCTCAGTTCTTCCAGAGACACAGGCAATTTACGGTTTGTTAGTTGCTATCTTGTTGTTGGTTGGAGTCTTCAGTGGTCCTGGAGTACAAGAAATTGCTGCACTTGGTGCTGGTTTAGCAGTTGGTTTCGCAGGTCTCTCTGGTATTGGTCAGGGGATTACCGCTGCTGGGGCTATTGGTGCAACAGCAAGAGACCCAGATGCTATGGGTAAAGGTCTTGTTTTAGCAGTTATGCCAGAGACATTCGCAATCTTTGGTTTGTTGATCGCAATCTTAATCATGCTTGGAATAATATTCTAAATTAATTCTTAAATGGAGTGGAAGGGATATCTACAAATATTCAAACAAATTCTTTAAATTTTCAATTAAACATTTTTAGGTGAAAGGATGGGTGTAGAAAAAATCACATCCAAAATCATGGATGATGCAAAAAAGAAGGCAGATGAAATAATTAAAAAAGCAGAGGAAGAAGCAAGCGTTATTTTAAAGAATGCAGAGGAAGAGGCTGAGAAAAGGAAAAATACAATATTGAAGAAAGGGGAGAAGGACGCAGAGATGACAAAAAACAGAATAATCGCAGAGGCTAAATTAACAGCAAAGAGAATGATTTTAGAAGAGAAGGAGAAAATCATAGAAATGGCAATAGAAAAATTAAGAGAAGATTTAGCAAAACTTCCAGAAAAACCTGAATACAAAGGAATATTGGAGAAAATGATTAAAAATGGAGCTGTTTCCCTTGGTGGAGGAGAGTTAATTGTTCAATTAAATGAGAGAGATATGGGTTTAGTTGAGGATGAAGTACTTTGGAAATTGGAAAAAGAAATAGAGGAAGCCGCAGGAAAAGTTACCATATTGAAGAAGGGAGAACCTGTAAAGATTATTGGTGGATGCATAATAAGTACAGCAGATGGGTTAAAGATTTTAAACAACAGTTTGGAGGCTGTATTTGAAAGAGATATGGAAAATATAAGGGCAAAAATCACGGATATATTATTCTAAGGTGGTATAATGCATAGAAAAGCATTTACATGCAGCCACAAGGCTGCCTTTGGAGTTGAGGGGTGGTTCCAATGGATATAACGGCGATAGCCCAATTTATGAATATGCCCTTTGATACATTTATGATACTGTTAATATTGGCGAGTATTGTTGTATTTTTGGTTATAATTATATACATATTGAAGTACGTCATTGATTTAGCCCCATTTGCATACACCAATGCGAGAATTAGAAGTATGGAAGCAAGGTTGTTAAGTAAAGATAAGTTGGATGAGTTAATTGAAGCAGGAGGAATAAATGAGTTGATTGGGTTCTTAGATGACACTGAATACGGCCCTTATATTAGTGAGGTAATGAATGAATTACATGACCCAATTGCAATCGAAAAGGCATTAAACATGCATCTTGCAGATGTATATCAAACATTATTGACAATTTCCCCGGATGAGGCTAAGAAAACATTAAACTTATTGGCAAAAAAATTTGATATAAAGAACATAAAAACATTATTAAGAGCAAAATACGTTGGTTTGGATGAAGAAGAAACATTTAAATTACTCATACCTTTAGGAACCATCCCAGTTAATAAGTTGAGGGAGTTGAGTGAAACAAAAAGTGTGGATGAAGTGGTAAGTGGTTTAGAGGGTACTGAATACGCTCCTGTTTTAAACGAGGCTTTAGCAAAATTTGAGCAAACAAATAACTTGTTACCACTTGAATTGGCATTGGACAAATACTTACTTGAAAAATTGTGGAAGACTGTTGGTATTGAAGGTAAAGAAAAAGACCTTTTCAAAGAATTCATTGGAAGAATGGTTGATATTGAAAGTATAAAGGTAATATTAAGAGGAAAAGTTGACAAATTGCCATCAGATGTTCTCTCAGATTACCTTGTAAACATTGGATATGAACTCGCTCCTTGGAAGTTGAAGGAATTGGCAGATGCTGATAGCATTGAGGCAGTTGTAAGTTCATTGGAAGGAACTGCATACGCTCAAATATTGGCAGATGCAATGGAAGAATATGAGAAAACAAAATCTGTCTATGCATTTGAAAAAGCTCTTGACAAATATCTTGTTGAATTGGGTAAAAAATTATCATTAAGAAAACCATTTGGAGTAGGGCCAATCATTGGATTCATTACTGCAAAAGAGTTGGAGATTAGAAACTTGAAGATAATCATAAAAGGGAAGATTGAGAATTTCTCATCAAATCAAATTAGAACCCTAATTGCCTAATTTCCTAAAAATTTTTAAGGAAAAAACTACAAAAGTGATGAAAATGAAAATTGGTGTTGTTGGAGATAGAGATACTGCCATTGGATTTAGATTGGCAGGTTTAGTTGATGTTTATGAAGTTAATAATAAAGAAGAAGCCGAAAAGGCAATAAAAGAATTATCCGAAAGGGAAGATATTGGATTAATAATAACAACTGAAAGAATTGGGGAAGAAATAAGGGATGTTATTGATTCAATAGATAAAGTTGTTGTGGAAATTCCAGATAAGAACGGTCCAATTGTTAGGGAGCACGACCCAATAAGAATCCTTGTAAGAAAAGCAGTTGGTGTAGAGATGAAATAAAAAAATAAAAATTGTTTGACTGAGGTGAAAATATGGTCGTTGGAAAGATTATTAAAATTGCAGGGCCTGTCGTCGTTGCTGAAGGTATGAAAGGAGCACAGATGTATGAGGTCGTTAAAGTAGGAGAAGAAAAATTAACTGGAGAGATTATCCAGTTGCAAGGAGATAAGGCAGTTATTCAGGTTTATGAGGAAACAGCAGGTATAAAACCGGGAGAACCAGTTGAAGGTACTGGAGCACCATTATCAGTTGAACTTGGACCAGGAATGATGAAGGCAATGTATGATGGTATTCAAAGACCATTAACAGCAATTGAAGATAAAACAGGCTCAATTTTCATTCCAAGAGGGGTTGATGTTCCAGCATTGCCAAGGGACATAAAATGGGACTTTACACCAACTGTAAAAGTTGGGGACTATGTTGAAGAGGGAGATATCATTGGAACTGTCCCAGAAACCCCATCAATTGTCCACAAAATAATGGTTCCAATTGGAATAAAAGGAAAAATAAAAGAAATAAAAGAAGGTAAATTCACCGTTGAAGAAACTGTTGCTATTGTTGAGACAGAGGATGGAGAAGAGAAGGAATTAACATTGATGCAAAAATGGCCAGTAAGAAAACCAAGACCATACAAAGAAAAACTTCCACCAGTTATTCCATTAATAACAGGGCAGAGAGTTGAAGATACATTCTTCGGTTTGGCAAAAGGAGGTACAGCAGCAATTCCAGGTCCATTCGGTTCTGGTAAGACTGTTACACAACATCAATTGGCAAAATGGGCTGATGCTGACGTTGTAGTTTACATTGGATGCGGGGAGAGAGGAAACGAGATGACAGAGGTTATTGAAGAGTTCCCACACTTAGAAGATATCAAAACAGGAAACAAATTGATGGATAGGACAGTTTTAATCGCAAACACATCAAACATGCCTGTTGCTGCAAGGGAAGCATCCGTCTATACAGGAATTACAATTGCAGAATATTTCAGAGATATGGGATATGGGGTTTTATTAACAGCGGATTCAACATCAAGATGGGCAGAGGCAATGAGGGAAATCTCTGGTAGGTTAGAGGAGATGCCAGGGGAAGAAGGTTATCCAGCATACCTTGCATCAAGATTGGCTCAGTTCTATGAGAGGGCAGGAAGAGTTGTAACATTAGGGCAAGATGATAGACAAGGATTCGTTTGTATTGTAGGGGCAGTTTCACCACCAGGTGGGGACTTCTCAGAACCAGTTACATCAAACACATTGAGGATTGTTAAGGTATTCTGGGCATTAGATGCAAACTTGGCAAGGAGAAGACACTTCCCAGCAATCAACTGGTTGCAAAGTTACTCATTGTATGTTGGTGACATTGCAGGTTGGTGGAAGGAGAACACTGGTGAAGATTGGAAGAAGTTGAGAGACGAGGCAATGAACCTCTTGCAGAAAGAGGCAGAGTTGCAAGAGATCGTCCAATTGGTTGGGCCTGATGCATTGCCAGATAGGGAAAGGGTTATCTTAGAAGTTGCAAGAATGCTTAGAGAGGACTTCTTGCAACAAGATGCGTTCCATGAAGTAGATACATACTGTCCACCAATGAAACAATACTTGATGTTAAAAACCATCATGACATTCTATAACAAAGCATTGGATGCAGTTGCAAAAGGTGTCAACCCAGCAGATATAATGAAAGTTTCAGTTAAGGGAGATATTGCAAGAATGAAATACATCCCACATGAAGAGTTTGTAAATACAAAGGCAAAAGAAATTATGGACAAGATTGAGGCAGAAATGAATGCATTAATTAAATAAATTAAATAACTAATTTAAATTCCTTTTTAAAAATCATAAAGGAGGGTTACCATGGCAGTTGCAAAAACAGTTGAATACACATCAATCTCAAGAATTGCAGGGCCATTGTTGGTTGTTGAAGGAGTTGAAGGTGCATCTTATGGAGAAATTGTTGAGGTCGTTTGTCCCGATGGAGAGAAGAGAACAGGGCAGGTTTTAGAGGCAAGAGATAATCTTGCAGTTGTTCAGGTATTCGAGGGAACAACAGGATTGAGTACAAACCAAACAAAAGTAAGATTTACAGGAGAAACAGCAAAAATTGGAGTATCAATGGAAATGCTCGGTAGAATATTCAACGGTGCTGGTAAGCCTATCGATGGCGGTCCAGAAATTATTCCAGAGAAGAAATTGGATATCAACGGTTACCCATTAAACCCAGTTTCAAGAAAATTCCCAAGTGACTTCATTCAAACTGGTATATCAACAATTGATGGTATGAACACACTCGTTAGGGGACAAAAATTACCTATCTTCTCTGGTTCAGGTTTGCCACACAACCAACTTGCTGCTCAAATTGCAAGACAGGCAAAAGTTAGAGGAGAAGGAGAACAGTTCGCAGTTGTCTTTGCTGCAATGGGTATTACAAACGAGGAAGCAAACTACTTTATGGAAGAGTTTAGAAAAACAGGAGCATTGGAAAAAGCAGTTGTTTTCATCAACCTTGCAGATGATCCAGCAATTGAAAGAATCTTAACACCAAGGATTGCTTTGACTGTTGCAGAGTACTTGGCTTATGAAAAGGATATGCACGTTCTCGTTATCTTAACAGATATGACCAACTACTGTGAAGCATTGAGGGAGATCGCAGCAGCAAGAAACGAGGTTCCTGGAAGAAGAGGTTACCCAGGTTACATGTATACTGACTTGGCAACCTTATACGAAAGAGCAGGAAGAGTTAGGGGAAGAAATGGAACAATTACCCAAATCCCAATCTTAACAATGCCTCACGACGATATAACCCACCCAATTCCAGACTTGACTGGTTATATCACTGAGGGGCAGATCGTTCTTTCAAGAGAGTTGCACAGAAAAGGTATCTACCCACCTGTTGATGTCTTGCCGTCATTATCAAGATTGATGGGTAGCGGTATTGGGGAAGGAAAAACAAGAGATGATCACTCAAAGGTTATTAACCAGGTTTACGCTGCATATGCAGAAGGTAGAAGTTTGAGAGATTTAGTTGCTGTCGTTGGGGAAGAGGCATTAACTGACAGGGATAGGGCATACTTAAGATTTGCTGATGAGTTTGAGAAGAAATTCGTCATGCAAGGAAGGGATGAAGATAGAGCAATTGAAGAAACACTTGACTTAGCATGGGAGTTATTGGCTATCTTACCAGAGGAAGAGTTGAAGAGAGTTCCAGATGAGTTAATTAAGAAGTACCATCCAAAATACAGAAAATAAATCTATAATTAATTTTCTTTTATTTAAAAATCTTTATGTTTGTTTTTGTTGAGAATAAGTTAGTTTTTTGAGGGATTGTTATGCAACAGGTAAACCCAACAAGGATGGAATTGTTGAAATTAAAAAATAAGATTAAACTTGCTCAGAAAGGGCACAAGTTGTTAAAGCAAAAGAGAGATGCTCTTATTATGGAGTTTTTTGACATCATTGAGCAGGCATCAGGGATTAGGGAGAAGGTAAACAAATGTCTTGAAGAGGCATATAAGGATTTGATAATGGCTCAGGCAGTTATGGGGATTTTGTCAGTTAAAGAGGCATCTTATGCAGCAAAAAATGATAAGATTGATTTAGATGTAGATACAAGAAACATAATGGGTGTTACAGTTCCAGTATTTGAGATTGAAAACGTTAGGAGAAATATCTCAGAAAGAGGATACAGCATCTACAATACATACTCAAAGTTGGATGAGGCAGCAAAGGCATTTGAAGAGGCACTGGAGTTAATTGTTGAACTTGCTGAAATAGAAACTTCAATAAAATTACTTGCAGAGGAGATAATTACAACAAAAAGAAGGGTAAATGCTCTTGAATATGTTATCATTCCAAGATTGGAAGAAACCAAAAAATACATATCCATGAGATTGGATGAGATGGAGAGGGAGAACTTCTTCAGATTGAAACTTATTAAGTCAAGGATTGAAAGAAGAGAAGCAGGGGAAGAGGTATAACTTTGCTTAATTTTTATTTGTTTTATGAAAAATTTAGGTGGTAATTATGTTTAGAATCCTTGGAAGAGTAGGGAAAATAGAGCATGAGATAGAATCTAAAAAATACCTCTATGACTTCAAATTTAAAGAAGGGGGCAAAATCATCCCCATAGTTGCTGATGAAGATGTTGAATTTAAGCAAGGGGATGCAAAATCAATAAAAATAAAGGAGATAAAGATACCTCCAAAGCATCTAATTTTGTTATGTCCTTATGCAAGACATAGGGTAGGTCATATTATTGCAATAGGTGAGGAATTCCCAGTACCGGTTGAGATGGAGAGATCTGCAGATAGGGCAATGTTCATTGCAGGGATTGATGGAAAAGTTAGTAAGGATGATTTAATAGGAATGGCATTGTTAATCCCTATTGAAGTCATGTAAATATTTTGATATATTCATTCTTTTATGTGGGTAACACTTAATTGGGGCTATTGGATTTATTTTTGGCATTACTTGGATGATAAATCTATTTTTTTAGAAAGATTTTTATATTTTTAAATATTAATATTTGATGTATTAATAAAGAATGTGTGGGGTTTATAGATGTTCTCACATAATGGTTATTGGAGGAATTATTTTTACAGTAATTATGGATATCTTATGTGTTTATCGTTAGTGCAGTAAAAACTGGGGTTGAAAGGGCTTGAAGAGACCCAACTACAAAAACCAGCACTAGAAATTTTAGGAAATTTATGGAATGAAAGATTGTGAGGATTTATGAGAAGTATAAAAATATTATTGATAAATTTAAGTTGATAAGAGAGGTTTATATCAATTTATATGAATCGGTAAATTTAGATAATATATAGGTGCCTATGATTTAAATAAAACAAAAATCCTCAACAATCTACAATAAAGATTTTTTAAATCTCAAAAGATTAATAAGTTAAGATGGATAAATTATTTTAATGGTGAGAATTATGCCTACAACTTATGAATTAAAGATTTATGGAAAAGTTCAGCATGTTGGTTTTAGAGAGAGGATTGAAAACTTGGGGCATGCTTTAGGTATTGACGGGGTTGTATATAATTATAAAGATGGAACCGTTAGGATTTTAGCAAACTTTACAAGCGAAAGAAAAAAGCAATTGTTTATAGAATTCATAAAAGAGTTGGAAAATGAAGATAAGTTAATCAATATTGAGAAGATTGAAGAAAAGAAATTGGATACCTACATTGAATTCCCAGAAGGAATTAATAGGATTTCATCAGATGATTTAATCGAGTTAAATAAAAAGTTAGATGAAGGGGTTAAATATATTAAATTAATTTTTGGAGAGATGGAAAAAATGAATGCAAAATTAGACAAAATCATAGAATTATTGGAGAAAAAACTTTAATCATCTCTGAAATATCCACACTATTTATTAGCATTATTTTTTTATGGATTTTATTGTACTTACCATAGCCATACCTTTTTTCTCGGTTTCTTCCCATTCCTTCTCTGGAACACTATCTGCCACAACTCCTGCTCCAACCTGTATATAGCCCCTATCATTTACAACTTCAATAGTTCTTATTGTTATTGCTAAATCCATAACATCATCCCATCCAAAATAACCAATTCCTCCACCATAAGATCCTCTGTATGTTTTTTCCAATTCCTCAATTATCTCCATTGCCCTAACTTTTGGAGCACCACTTAACGTTCCTGCTGGGAATGTTGCCTTAACCGCCAAGAAGGAATCATAGTTATCCTTCAACTCCCCAACAACATTGCTTACAATATGCTGAACATGGGAGTATTTTTCAATAACCATAAATTCATCAACTTCAACTGTTCCAAACTTTGAAACCTTTCCGACATCATTTCTTGCCAAATCAACAAGCATAACATGTTCTGCCCTTTCTTTTTCATCATTTAAGAGAATTTCTTCAAGTTTTTTATCTTCTTCCTCCGTCTTTCCCCTTCCAATTGTTCCAGCAATAGGTCTTGAAATTATATATCTCTTCCCATCCTTGATATCTGTTTTAACCAAAATTTCAGGAGAAGAACCAATCAACTTCCTCTCTCCAAAATCCAAATAATACATGTATGGGGATGGGTTAATCTCCCTTAATTTCTTGTAAATTTCAAACAAATCATATCCTTTCAAATCAACCTCCATCCTTCTTGATAAGACCACTTGGAATATGTCTCCAGCATAGATGTATTCCTTTGCCTTTCTAACAGCCTCTTCAAATTCTTCTTTTTCAAAGTTGGATTTTATTTTTATATCGGTGTTTTCATCTTCATTTTTAGAGTGGATTGAAGAGTTACAAAATCCTTCATTTTTTGCCTTATTTAAGATATCTTCAAGTTTTTCTATGCCTTCTTTGCTATCTGATACCAAGTTTATTGTTTTTTCTTTTAAATCATAGGAAATAAAATCTTTAACAATAAAAAATTCTGCATCTGGGAAGTTTAAGTCGTTTATAGGTCTTGGTTGGATTTTATCCAAATCTATCCAATATCTTATTATATCATAAGATAGATACCCAACAAGCCCTCCTTTGAACCTTAAATAGGATGGGATTTCCTCAATATGTTTTAAGTGCTTTAAATACTCATTCCTCACTTCCCTCAAAGCATCCAATGGGCAGTTGTATTTTCCTTCTAAATGCTTTATTTTTTCCCCAAATTCGGTGAACGCCTCAATTTTTAATTTCCCATCTTTAAACTCTATTTTACCTTCTGCCTTTCCCAATATTGAATATCTCGCTATTTTTGGAACACCCTCTGCAGACTCTAACAAAAATGTATTTTCTCCAATAATACTCCTATAAGTTTCCAATGGTGAAACTTCCATCCTTATTTTTTTAATCATAATTTCCCTCTATTTTTTCATCTTATCAATACAAAAATCAACGATTGCATTAGGCACATCAACAAATTTCATCATCCCTCTAAATTGAGGTGTTATGTTCATTTCTAATATGTAAGATTTATCTCTACAAACCAAAACATCAACACCAACAATATCAGCCCCTACTTTTTCAACACATCTTAAAATTAACTCTTCCATCTCATTATTCAAATTAAACTCCCTAACATCTGCCCCAAGAGAAAAGTTTGCCCTCCAATCATTTTTTGGTATCCTTTCCATAGTCCCAATAATCTCATCACCAACAACAAATGCCCTGACATCACTCTCATATTTTACAAATTCCTGGATAAAGATTTCCCTGTTGTGGAATCTAAGGAGTTCGATAATATTTTTTAACTCATAAATATTACTTACTTTTACAATACCATTCCCATAACCACCGTATATTGGTTTGATAACTATTGGGAAATTTATACTATTTTTTTCCATAGCATTTAAAATCTTCTCTAAGTTATTTGTGTAAGTTAGAAATGATTTTGGCATGTATTTTTTTAGTTTTAGATAGGTTAGATATTTATTTTGGCATGTATAAACTGTTTCCGAGTTATTTATAACATTTAGTCCTTCACTTTCAAAATACTTCAATGCATATATGCCCTCAAATAAATAACTCCTCTCAACCCTTGATAATATTAGATCATAATGGTAATCATCACCATTAATAACCTCTTTACTATCAACAAAATCTATCTTTAAATTTCTCTTTTTAAATGTATCTAAAATCAATTCATTTTCATAGGTTCTTTTATGTGCAAGAACTCCGATCATATCTCTCATCTTTTCTATTTTATCTCTTTATATTTAACCTCATGTTCATGTAAAATTTCTTTAACAACTTCCAAACATTCACTAAAAGATATTCTCCCTGTCCTTCTATCTTCAAACACCTTCATTAACAACTCTCCAACATCATCATCCCTCATATTCTCAATTAAAAATATAACAGAACCCTCTGCAATAATAGGATTTTTTAAAATCTCATCCCTATCCCCATCAGTAATTCCTATTATCCTAATTCCAAACCTCGCTAAGATATCCCCGCAGATTGTTGTTGTATCGTCCCCAATAGTTATTACAACTGAAACATCCTTATTCCCAATCTTCTCCAACACATCCTCCCCTGCATGGTTTATAAAAACAACCTCTCCCTTATTTAAAATCTCATTATTTGATGGATAAGAATCTTCAAGATTAAATGCAGATGGGTGTCTTCTCAATAGCCCAGTTTTTATAACCGCCTTTTCCAAATCAATTCTGCCTAATTTTTCAACCCCATGCTCTTTTATCTCCCCATTTATAATATCAACTATTTTCCCATCCTCTACTACAATAACAACTTCTTTATCCTTTGCCCTTCCAACAACAATCCCATTTACCATTATTGCCTCTCCCTCATCAACACCATGAACCCTTCTAAATACCCTGTTTCCTTCCCTCCAAACACTCAACCCATCACTTATACAGTTCTCAACCTTTAAATTTAATGCATTTAATAAAAAATCAACTATTTTTTTAACTTCCTCGCTATTGTTGTTATTCCAAACAATTATCGTTCCATCTTTCTCCCCTGGTCTCTCTATTTGGATTATTGCCTTACTTATGTTAGCCCTCTCAACAACAATCCTTCCAAATGTATGCCCAGTTTCTTTTGACTTTCCATAATTCATCAAAACCAAAACGTCATTATCCGCCAATTTTTTTAGGGATTGGGAAGGCATAAGTTTTTCTGAAATATCAATAACATCCTGCAAATTGTTGTCAATAACTGCAACCCTTCCCATAGTTCCTCCGAGTTTTGCCTTGACATCTCCAAAATTCTTTAACAAATCTATTATTTTCTTTGCATATCCACTATCAACTATTTCCGGCCCATGAACAACAACACCAATCCTCATAATCTCCCTTTAAAAAATTTTTAATTATTTCCAAACAAACCCCATTTCCAAAATGGAAAACATTAACTTTAAAATCTCCTTCCCCAATAACATCTTCATAATCAAAAAGTTATCAAAATCAAATCTCTACAATTTAACTTTTTCCCAATTTTAACCAGTTTTTAACTTCTCTATCATAATTATCAAAGTTTAAATCATCTGACAGTGTGATTACGATAATCCGTTATTTATCAGTTCTTTACTACACTCTCTAACGACTTTATAAAATGATATTCCATTTTTGTAGCCCAAGTATTCGATGCAATTAAATAACATTCCCATTAACCTAACAAATCCTATATTACTCTTTTCTGATGATAAGTAATTCCCTTCAACTTCTAAAATCGACTTATCTCCTCTATGCTTTCGCCTGTGATAACAGGCGAGTTACGAAAAACCGTAGGTTTTTCGTTTGACTCTTCTATCTTACATCTTTTTAAATACTCGTTTATAATATTCTCAGCCTTCTTTTTATAGTTTGTCGAGACCAAATATTTAACTTTCCTCTGCCCTTCCATTAACACTCCAACGATTTTAACTTTCCCAACATTTGGAATATTAACTACTTTCTTGGACAATTTAAACTTTATCCCTTTAATAGTCCTTAATTTAATCTTATCTTCGCTAAAATCCTTCTCAAACAACTCTTCTATTTTAACCTTCTTACCGAAAAATTCAATTATATGGTTTTTCCTAACTCTTCCAATGTAATCGACCTTTAATTCTTTACATCTCTTTAAAACTTTCTTTATCGTTACAAAGCCGTCTCCAATAATCGTCCTCTTAATAATATCGGAAGTTAAATCAATAATTTCGATAAATATATCTGTGGCTTTTTTATTTAGCGGTTTTATTGTAGTATAAATGGAATATATCCCTTTCGTTTACAAAGTAAGCGAGTAGTGAAATATAAAGTATTTCACATAATTTTTCGTGGTAGATACAGGTGTTTATTTGCTCTTGATATGGTTTTTTATGATTTTCTACGTAATTGTATCGAATAGAGCATCCATAAACGTTCTTACTGAATCTCCTCAATAAGGTTGAATCGATTATTATTGAGAATTTAAATTTACGATTGTCCAAAATGTTGGGAAGATTTAATAGTTGAGTATAAAGGCAATTCTCGATTTCTGAGAGCTCTTGAAGTTTCTTGATTATGGTTGTTCGATGAATTCCTAAAATCTCTTCAGATATTGCTTTAATCGTCTTTATCTCGGTTAAAGTTCTAACCAAACAATAATCAGCTAAATCATCCAAATTGGCTATGCCTAAAGTATTTAAACTATTAACGAGTAATTCTTTAAGTGTGGGTAGCATGGTTTAATCACCGTTTTTTAATTGGGTATTTAAATCGATACTATTTTATTTTTTTGGTTTTAAAATCGATAATGAGAAATCACACTATCAGTAATGCATATTCGGAGATACTGACCATTTACTGTTCCGCTATAAGTAAATAAATATTTTTGAAAACCACAATTTTTTATTATCAAAATAAGGATAATCATTTAATTCTAATAAAATAATATTTTTTCCCATCAATTTCAGTGCATTCCAAATTTTCACTATTTTTTAATGCATATAGGTATTTCCCAACCTCTGAAATATGTAATCCTAAGGCATTTGATAAATCTTCAACAGTGCATGGTCTTATTTTTAATATTGAGGAGATTCTTTCAAGGACATTGGAGTTTAATGATTCTTTATACTTCTTTTTACTTGTTCCTATCATACATGCTTTTTCTCCAAGTATTTCTTTAATTTCTTTTAATCTTTCATAACTCACTTTTTTTGCATATTTCTCGTATGGCGGTCTTATTGGTGTGTTTATTTCAATGTTGTTTGGGTTTATTTTATCAATTATTTCTTTGAGTTTGTATATGGTTTCATTATCGTCATTTATTCCTTCCAATACCATCAATTCGATATTTAAAATGGTTTCTTCTGCCTCTTTTCTAAATTTAATCAATCCTTCAACAACATCTTTAAGTTTTATTTTTGTTCTATGGATTTTTTCAAACATCTCTTGGTTTGTTGATGTTAATGTTGCAGAAACCAAATCTACCTCTTTTAAAGCATTCCTAACATGTTTGTAGTTCATCAATGATGAGTTGGTTATAACGCAAATTGGAATATCAAATTCCTTCAATCTCTCAATTGCATCTTTTAAATAAGGGGAGAGTGTTGGTTCTCCACTTCCAGCAAAGGTAATGTAATCGATATTTTTGTTATCAACTATCTTTTTAACCTCATTGTAAATATCTTCATCTGTCGGGAATTTTTCCAATATTTCCTTTGGAATCTCTTTTGGAGAACTGACTAAATACCTTGTTCTTCCAAGTTGGCAGTAGATGCAATCAAAGGTGCATGTGTGGTAAATAGGGTCTATACCTAATGATAAACCTAATCTTCTTGATGGAACGGGACCATAAACAAACATTTTCTCACTTTTTGCAGTATTATTTTTCGTTATTCCTCTTTCTCAACAAATCCAATTGATTCGTTAATTATACATTTATTTACTTCACTTATGATTAGTTCTTTTATTTTTTCCTTAAATATTTTATCTCCATTAAGCCATTTTCTATTGCCTCTTTATGCAAAGTTAATGCCTTTATTTTTTTGCATTCTTCATCAGAAAAAAGATGAATCTTCCCTGCAACGCATGGGTATCTTTGTATAAGCATTGATCCTTTTCTTCCAATATCATCCACATCCATTCCAACCATATTCTCTGCCATAAAGATTGTTGAACCACAAATAGACGTTCTTAAAACCTCAACATCCCTAACTTTACCGCCCTCAACATAAACTTTGACCTTTGGCTTTCCAAATTCTTTCAAAAACTCTTTTAGTTTTGGATATTTTTCTATATTTAAGTTATCCTCATCAATTTCACACATAATATGTGGGCATATTGCATCGAACTTCTGTAATTCCTTTTTTTGCCCATTTCCTCTCCATGCAGCAACAATTATGGCAATGTTGGGGTTTTCCTCTCTACATCTTCTGCAAACTTCATAAGTATTGTCTGGATGTGTTGTGTAGGTTATGAGAATATCCGCCTCCTTAAATTTCTCTACTATTTCTTTTGGTAACTCAATTTCATCTACAAAAAAATTGGATGGTTTTGGAATTCTAAAAAATCCTGTAAATTCATTGATTTTTGCATGTTCCTTTAAGATATTTCCTGCTCTTTCACCATAGGCACCATCTGAAACAATCATTATTTTTGCCACTTTTTCACCTTTTTGAGAGGAAATAATAAATTATTGCCCCAACAATCCCCAAAAACCAAACAACTAAAAGCCATAGAATTTTTTCAAGAGTTTCTAAATCATCTCTTTTAAGTATATCCAACACAACCCATATAAAGACGATTATTTTTATTACCCACCACATAAATCCAAAAACCATAAAATTAAAAAATGGAAATTCCATAATTCCAAAATTTCCCATGGGATGCATTGTAGAAAACCACATTATTTCACCATTTTATTCAAAAATTACATTCTTTTCAATCTCACAATTTAAGGAGTTGCTAATTAAACATTTTTTAAAACCTTCTAAAACCAATTCTTTTAATTCTTCTTTATCTATATCCTCATCAACTTTTACATGGATATTTATGCTTATCTTCTTTATCTTTCCTTCTTCAAATGATTTCTCAGCCTTTCCATCAACTTTTATCTTTGCATCAATGTTGTTATCTTTTAAAGTGTTACCAACACCTATACAGATACATCCACAAAGTCCAGCCAAAAACAAATCCATTGGGGATATCTTTTCCTTTACAGAACCTTTTCCCCCTCTTGAATGGATTTTCAAACCTTTAACACTTAACATTACCTCAAACATATCTAAATATTCAGCAAAAACTTCTTTATTCTCATCCTTACTTACAATTATATTTAATACCTTTGCAATAAATTCTTCTCTTTCATTTTCAGGGATTTTCATTAAGAATTTATCCAAACATTTTGGCATCATTTTAGGCATCATTTTTGGTGCCATTTCCTCGCATGTTTCAGAAATGTTTTGCATATCCATATTTAAGTTCATGTTATCACCTTTTTAATGTCCCTTAAACGGATATCCGTGGTATGTTGCTATTGCGGTTTTTATAAGGGTAATTGCCCATAATCCAAACAATAGCCAGTATAATCCAAAACCAATATAATCTATTATATTGTAGTGGAATATTCCATAAATTAGATGAGTAGATGCCACATAAGCACCAAGGGGGAAGATAAATGCCCACCAAGGCATACCATAAGGCAATTTTAGGTTTTTAATATAGTATATTGTCATTATTATTGCCATCACAGCCCACCACAATCCAAAGCCCCAGAATAAAAATGAAAACACATAAAACGGCTCTTTTATAGGTATAAATGAGGAGTTATTTACTAAATTAAGTAGTGCTATAACTCCAGCACCGATTGGACCCAAATTAATCCATATTGTTGGTGCCAATGTTGAAGGTAGTGGGTTGTGTAGTATGAATCTATATATTACAATTGCCAATAAAGCAAGATATAAGAAAAATCCTGCACCCCATCCAAAGTAATTAACAAGAACAGTTAGTTCATACCAAATTCCACTTAAATGTGGCATAATTAAACTTCCTGCAATGGGAATAACTATTAGACCAACTGGTGGAATATACCAACCTGGATTAACATGGTCTAACTTTATATGATCTGATTTGAACATATAAAATGGTATAACAATGCTAAATATCGCCATTCCTATTGCACCAATGCCCCAAAATATCTTCCCAATAAACATACTATGGCCTATGTTTATGAAATCAGAGCCCAATACAAGCATTGCCACAGCAACTGTTGGATAGAATGAACTTAATATTGGATGCTTTAAGTCAGCAAAGGCATTTTTAGGATACATTATCCATCTTAAAGTCCAGGGGATTATGAATGCAAAGAACATTAACACATTAAAGTAAAACAATACAACAGCAACATCGTTCAATATTGGAAGATATGATGAATACATAATGCTCGATATGGCCAAAATACCTGTTCCCATCACAGATGCAAACCACGATGGCACAAAATTTTTTACAATATCCCATTTTGACTCACATGCCTCTAACATTTTTTTCACCCAATTTTGCACATATGCGTATAACATTGTGTCCTTATATTTAAACTTTTCTATATATTGATTAATTTAAATATTTTTAAAATAAATTTAAATATATTAATATTATGTTAATAAAAATAGTAAAATCCATTTTGCAAACCTACAACACAACATCCAATTCCAAAAACTCCTTATTTGGAACAACCAACTTTTTATCTGAGAATTTAATGAGTTCTGTTTTTAATCCGTTATATAATCTTTCTATATTTTCTTCTGTTATAACATCGTCTGGTTTTCCACAATCGATTATAACCCCATCCTTCATTAAAAATACATTATCACAAAAGAAAAATGCCAAATTTGGGTCATGAAGGGATAAAAGAACAAGTTTACCAAATTTCCTTGAGATTTTTTCAATCACTGACAAAACCAAAATTTGGTTCTTGAAATCAAGATACGATGTTGGTTCATCAAATATCATTAATTTTCCTTCTTGAGCCAAACCTCTCGCTATTAAAACTAATCTTTTCTGCCCTCCACTCAATTGAGTAAATGGCCTATCTTTTAGATAATTAATTCCAAGAATATTTAGACATTTTAATGTTATTTTTTCATCTTTACTATTTGGCCCTTCTAAAAAATCCACATGTGGATTTCTTCCCATTAAAACGGTATCAAAAACTGTATATGGAAAGTTAATAGAAAATTCTTGAGGAACGTAGGATATTAATTTTGCTCTATCTTTAAATCCTAAATTTAATATATTCTTTCCATTAAATTCAATAATTCCTTTTTTTGGTTTTAGTAATCCAACAATGGATTTTAAAAGTGTTGATTTTCCAACTCCATTTGCCCCTAAGATGCATCCAACTTCATGTTTTAATTTAAGGTTAACGCCCCTAAGAATTTCTTTTTCTTCATAATAAAAATAAAGATTTTCAATCCTTAACATAGTACATCCCCCTCCTTTTAACTAAAATAATAAACAAAATTGGAGCCCCTATGAAACTTGTTATAACGCTCAAAGGAAGTTCTGAGGATGTTAAAGATCTTGCAATGTCATCACAAATAAGTAGAAGGGATGCTCCAACAACTGCAGTTGCTGGGATGAGTTTTCTATTATCAACCCCAACAACCAATCTCGCTATATGAGGACTAACTACCCCAACCCAAGTTATCATCCCTGCAATTGAGGTAGAGGCAGAAGTAGCCAATGTTGCTAAGACAATAGACAAAGTCCTATACTTCTTTACATCAACGCCTAATGCTTTAGCCTCTTCATCTCCCAAAGAGAGGATGTTAAAAACCCATCTTAAGCATAAAATACCAACAATTCCTAAAACCATTGGAAAGAATGCAACTTCTAAATCCTCCCTCCTAATCCCTGAAAAACTTCCTAAAAGCCAGAAAACAATTGTAGGAAGTTTGTTGTATGGATCTGCTAAGTACTTTGCCAAACCAACGAGTGCAGAGAAAAAGGCAGATATCATCATCCCCGCTAAAATCAAACTCAATAAACTTTCTCCAAGACATTTTCCTAATTTATATGCTAAAACAACAGCAACAATACCAAAAATAAATGAGAATCCTTGTATAAGATATGGATTTAAAGGAAAAACTAAGATTGCAAATACTGCACCAAATGCAGAGCCACTTGTAACCCCCAAAACTCCCGGACCTGCTAAGTAGTTTTTAAATAGATTTTGAAAGGTTATCCCTGCCAAACCAAGAGAAGCCCCAGCAAGAGAAACTGCAATGATCCTTGGTAATCTAACATCAAATAAAATAGAATATGTTAAATTATTCATATCCCATGGGAGAAATAGAAATCGCCCAATAAATAACGAAATAACAAACATTCCTAAAAATAATAAAAACAGCAAAGTGTTATGACAGATCTTCATCTATGACACCCAATTCAAAATTTATAAATTTCTGGATAGGTTTTTTCAGCAATAACTGGAAACTACTTTCTTATTAGTGTACATTTTACATGCCCCTCTAAATTTTCTGGAATTTTCTAAATAATAAGAAATTAAATAAAATTTTAATCCAATTTCCCAGTAATATTCACTTTATCAACACTCAACCCAAAAAACTTCTTATAGAACTCGTCTGCTTTGGTTTTAATGTTTAGATCTTTGAATTCCTCAGGGTGTAGAACTTT
This sequence comes from Methanotorris formicicus Mc-S-70, assembly GCF_000243455.1. NCBI lineage: Archaea > Methanobacteriati > Methanobacteriota > Methanococci > Methanococcales > Methanocaldococcaceae > Methanotorris > Methanotorris formicicus. The sequence continues at coordinate 26,335 of NZ_AGJL01000004.1, forward strand.
TGCAGTCCAATACAATCCAAGAATCCACTTTGGACATGGGTCAATCCAATTTTCTCCATCATTTGGTACGACATAAACCTTTTTATTTTTAACAGCATTTATCTTACTCCAAGCAGGATCATTGAGTATGTTTTCCTTAACTTTTCCTGCAGATTTTCCGTATTGAATTATCAATATAACATCAGGATTCCAGTTTGCTACTTGTTCAACATTTATTGTCTTTTTTCCAGATAGATCTTTTGAAACACTCTCTCCCCCAGCCATCTCTACAAGTTTACTTTGAAACATATCTCCTCCAAAGGTTTTGTATGCCTTTGCCTTTCCACTATAGTATATAATAAGAACTTTTGGTTTTTCTTTGGTTTTCGAGATTCTTTTTTCTATATCTTCAGCATTAGTTTTGTAGTAGTTTATTATCTCATTAGCATAATCTTCTTTTTGAAACACTTTTCCCAATGTTTTTATTGTACTATAGATATCATCAATGCTCTCAACTTTTATACAAACAACTGGAACTCCAAGGCTTTCAAGTTGGTTAACATCTTTTTTGTTGGCTTGCCAATATGCTGCAATAACAAAATTTGGATCCTCCTTTTTTATTTCCTCAACATTTAATGTTCTGCCATTATTTGCCTTTTCTTCAGCCTTTGGATCTACTAATTTGTAAAATTTAGTTCCCCACATCCATCCAGCATAGTATTTACCCCCCTCCCCAAGGAGATAGATGAAAGAAGGACTTAAACCATAAACCGTTATAACTTTTTCAACTGGCTCTTTAATTTTTACCTCTTTTCCAGTGGCATCGGTAATTGTTACAAAATTTTGAGTCGTTTTCTCAGCAGTAGTTTTTTCATCATTTTGAATATTCATTGTTTTCTGTTCCATACAACCACATGCAATCACTCCAAGGATTAGAATTCCTATTAAAGGCAAGATTGTTATGATTCTTTTTAAATTATTTTTCATAGTAATCACCCAAACGGAATTATGCTTCCTTATGCCGTAAGATTTATTCCTATTCTTCACCAAGGGATTTATCCATTAAAATAATTACTATTTGTGATTACTATTTAAATATTATGTTTATCAAAAATAATTAACATATTTAGACAATTATAAAAATTAAAAAAGAACTAAATGGTATCTTTTTGAAAAATCTTTAGCCATTTTTATTGATTCTGGATAGTATTCTTTTAATTTTTTAATAATATCATCTCTTGTCGGGTATTTACTCCCAATTTTTAAGATTTTTATAATTTCATCTTTGACTTCGTGAACTTTCCAACTTGGAATCTCAACCGTCATGCAGAAATCTTCTTTATCAAATTTATTCCTTAAGATTGGAGAAATTGAAGCAATTAAGATGTTGTTCCCGATGTCTATAAGTGGAGGTACTTTTCTATCATTCCCTGTTAATTTTTTGTAAGATTCTTCTTTGTAGGTATGGAGTTCAAAATAGACGTTTGGTCTATACTTTTCAATAATCTTGATTAACGTCTTCCCTTCGATAGTTTCGTAATATTTTTCTGACAGTGTTGAGATGTATCTGCTATTTTCAACCAACTTTGGAACAACCACTACATTACCAACGTAATTATCTTCTCTCAATAAATTTACAAAATCTTTAAGCACAATTTCTGTAAATTTTCCTTCATTTCCATGTAATCCTCCAACAAACAACTTTGTTGTTCCATTACCTTTAAATTCAAAGATTTCCATACTCTCACTTGTAGAATGAACGGTTTGAGATTTCAAAAGATGTTTCATAAAACCTTTCATAAAACTCATTAGCCTCTTTTTGAATATTAAAGTTATAGATTTTTGGATATATCTTATTTGCAATGAACATCAAACCTAAAATCCACTTTGGACTTCCAAAATCCCATCCAACTGGTAATCTGTAAATCTTTTTATCTTTCAATGCCTTTATAGAAATACTATGCTTATTACAATATTCAATGAAATCATCCTCTGGGCAGGATAAAAATCCTGAGATAAATACAACATCCGGATTTAGTTTATTTAATTCTTCAACTGAAATATTTACACCAGGTTTTCCCTTTCTCTTTATCTCTTTATTTAAACTCCTTCCACCTACAAACTCTACAAGTTTATTTTCAAATCTACTCCCATTTAAAGCAAATAATGGATAACCCATTGAATAATATACATTTACTACCTTTTTTATTTTTTCCCTTATTTTTTCTATTTCTTTCATCTTTTTGATGATATAATTTATTAGTTCTTCTGCATTTTCCTCATTTTTGGCTAATTTACCTACATATCTAACGACATTCAAATAATCATATAACGTTTTTTCTCCTCCCCATACCTCATGAAATTCCTTCATGAATGATTCATTTAATGTTTCTTTCCAAATATTGCCTATTGTTTCTTTATCTTTTACACCAATAGCAGTTAATATTGCTAAAATCATCTCCATTGCCCTTGTAATTCTATACCCTCCAAAAAATCCCTCTTCATCAAATACACTTTCACTTATCTTTCCTACAATTTTTATCTTATGATAATCTTTGGTATATTCCAAAATTCTTGCCCCCATTGGACCGTAGAACTCTCTCTTTATAATTATTTTCCCATTTTTTGTTGTATTTAGATATTCTGTTCCGGGAGAGTTGAAAAGATAAACATAATCCAAATATGCCCTAAGTTCTTCACATACCTTTTCTGCTTCCTTTATACTTGGTTCTAAATGCATATCTACATCACCAAGAGGAATAAAACGCATAATTTGAAGAGGAATATCTCTTGAAATAGAGGAGAGGGATTTAGCTATATCTATTATTTCGTTTTCTTTTCCTTTGATATATGGAACAGAAACTTCAAAATGAATATTATTTTTGTATAAGATTTTTATATTCCTAAATATTGGCTCTGCCGATGGAACTTTGCAGAATTCTTGGTAAATCTTATCAGAAAATCCTTTTAAACCAACATTTACAAAATCCAAATAAGGAGTTAATTCTCTCAAAGATTCTTCAGTAAAATATAGATTTGTTGAACAACCTACAAACAAGTTATTTTCTTTTACCAATTTTGCAAGTTCTTTAAAGGAGTGATGTGAAACTATTGGATCATTAATACAGAATGTTATGCCAATGCAGTTTTCATCCTTTGCCTTTTTTATAATTCTTTCTGGTGGAATCTTTTTGAGAATTTCTGAAGCAGATTCTACATTTTTGATTAAAACTTCAGATATACAGCCAGTACATTTGAAATTGCATCCAATACTGCTTATTTGCAAAACTTTATGTCTCGGATAGAAGTGGAGTATTGGCATCGTCTCAATAGAGATGGGAAATAAAAATAAATAACTATGGGGGAATCTCTCAATTATTTTTCCATTTTTATTAGTATACATTCCGCATCTTCCAGTTCTTCCTTCTAAAATTTCACATCTAAACTCACATATATTGCATCTCATATTTTCACTCTTTTTTTATTAAAATCCATAAGCCAGAATCATTATTTATAATTTTGTAATTTGGAATGCCTGCTTTATTTAGGATTTCTTTTAATAACTCTTTGTTATGGTTCCCCATCCTTGACTTTACTTCATTGTCCCAATTTGGATTTCTTTTCCTCATTTCAGCGAATATCTTTTCCTTCAACTCCTTATTTCCAAAACCTCCTCCAATATGTGCCATTCCTTCTGGTTTTAAGACCCTATAAATCTCTTTAAATGCTTTTACCTTATCTTCCCAAAAAAACATTGAACCCCTACTGATAATCAAATCTGCAAAATTATCTTTAAATGGCATATTATGCACATCCCCAAGAATTGGAATGATTTTGCCGTCTAATTTTTCCTCTTTGGTATATTTCTCTGTAAGTTTAAGCATATCTTCTGAAATATCCAATGCATAAACCTTTAAATTGGTTATTTTTGCAATACCTCTTGCCAAAGCTCCAGTACCAGTTCCTAAGTCAATACAAATCCCATCCTTTATATTTGTTCTTTCTACAATCTGTTTTGCAATAACCGGATAAATTGGAGCAAATATATTCCTTACAATCTCATCAAAATCCTTATAATCATCTTTCACATTCCCACCACATAACTGCCACTTTATTATTGACTATAAACTTCCCATCCTCCGACTTTTCTATTAAATAGTTCTTTATTTTTTCTTTAACTTTTTCATCTACCTCCTTAAACCTCCCAATAAAACTTGCCACATACCTTATTTCCTCTTCTAAATTTCTTTCAATCGTATAATCAAAATATCTAACCTCTACCAATCTTCCCCACTCTCTTAAGATAACATAGGCAAAGTAATCTGCATCTGGCTCAAATTCCCCCATATATGGTTTATCTAAAATTTTTTCATAGATTTCCTTTACAATATTGTCTCTTCCACATGGTTGGATGATTGAGCAGTATTTTTTTGATAAGTATTCCATTTTCTCCAAATGTTTTTCTAAATCATCAACCATCCAAAAGAAATGGGAACAAACTACCAAATCAAATTTATCAAATCTGCCAATATCTATACTATCCCAATCTTCGTTGATAATTTCCACATTTTTTATGTTATTTTCTTTTAGATTTTCTTTTAAATGCTCTATATTCATTTTTGATATATCAACACCTACAACCTTTTTCACGTTCTTTGCCAACGGAATGGTTAATGTTCCTGGACCTGTTCCAACCTCTAAAACATTGAAATTATCAAACCCCTCTAAATTTTCCTTTAGAATTTCAACTGACTTTCTTCCATATTCGTAATTCCTCTGCTTTATTCTGTTTGAAAAATCATCCGATAATTTCTTAAAGAACTCATTATCATAGGTTACTTTTGGTTTTCCCTTCCTCTCACTTTTTATTTTTTTCCAGGTGTCTTTTATATTTATTCTATATTTTAGCATCCTTTTCATGCTATCACCTAAACCACTAAATTTTCCAATTTTGGTAGGATAATCTTGCGATTGTAATTTATTCTTGGCATTTCAATGTCCATATCATAAAGTTTTCTAAGATTTTCAAGTGTCATAACCTCATTAACATCTCCAAAACCTATTATCTTCCCTCTCTTCAACATCACAATTTTGTCTGAGAATATTGACGCTAAGTTTGGGTCGTGTAAAGTTATAATGGAGGATAATTTATTGTTTTTTACTATTTCTCTCATTTTACTCAAAACCATGTATTGATTTTTGAAGTCTAAGTGATTTGTTGGCTCATCCAACAGTAGGATTTTTGGTTCTTGTGCCAATGCCCTCGCTATCAGTACAAGTTTTTTCTGCCCTCCACTTAGTTGAGTGTATGGTTTATACATTAACTCTCCAATGCCAATAATCTCAATGCATCTTTTGGCTATTTTAACGTCTTTTTTGGAGGGTTTGGAAAGCATTCCAATGTATGGGGCTCTCCCCATTAAGACGATATCCAAAACCGTATATGGAAAAGGAGAATTATGCTCCTGTGGTAAAAATGATATCTTTTTAGCAAGTTCTTTTTCAGTTAAATTATCAATATTTTCATTTTCTACAATAATAACTCCTCTTTTAGGTCTCAAGAGTTTGTCAATACATTTTAATAGTGTTGATTTTCCTGAACCATTGGGACCCAATAATGTGCATATCTCTCCCTTTTTTAATGAGAATGTAATGTCTTTTAGAATCTCAATGGATTTACTATATTCAAAGTTTAGATTTTCAACCTTCAACATACTATCGCCTTTTTTTGTACGTGGTAGAGATAGGCAAAGAATGGGGCTCCAACAAATGATGTTAAAATCCCAATTGGAACTTCTCCAGTTGTTATTGTCCTTGCCAAATCATCGGTAATAAGTAAAAATATTCCTCCCAATAAGATACTCGTTGGAATCACTTTTGTATTATCTACTCCAACTATCAAACGGGATATATGGGGAATTACAAGCCCAACCCACCCAACAATGCCAACAACGCTAACTGCTGATGCCGTTATGAGTGTGGCCATAAATATTATAATTTTTCTTGATTTATCAATATCAATGCCTAAAGATCTTGCCTCTTCATCACTCATTGACATCACATTTAGATGCCATCTCATTGCACATAAAATGGAAATACCAACTATAATAATTGCCAATACCACCCAACTATCCCAATCAACGCCTGAAAAACTCCCCATAATCCAAAATATAATTGAAGGTAACTGACTTTCAGTATCTGCAAAGTATTTTGTTATTCCTAACAACGCCTGAAAGAATGAATTTACAATTACTCCACATATTACCAAACTAAGTATAGATAACCTTCCTTTTTCTCTTGCAAGAAGATAAGCAATTAAAGTTGCCATTATACCAAATATAAAGGCAGATATTTGGATAATATAAATGTTCTGATTTAGAAGGATAGCCAATGCCGCTCCAAATGCTGAACCAGAGGAAGTTCCCAATATGTAAGGAGAGACAAGGGGATTCTTAAATGTACTTTGATATACAGCACCTGCCACACTTAAACCACTCCCTACAATAATGGCAAACAATATTCTTGGCAATCTTATATCGTAGATAACCGTATTGTAGGTATCTGAAACATTTTCCCCTAAAATTGTATCAATAACATCTTTGGGGGACATGGGAAATGTTCCTAAAAATAAAGATAAAAAGCCAGTAAAAATTAGAGTTAAGATTAGAATAATTAATACCATTACTGATTTTTCCATGGGAAGTCACCATATATTTTGATATCCTTACCCAACTCTAAGCCCCAGAACGTTTTATAGTAATATTCCGCTTCATAGGTTATGTTCAAATCCTTAAATTTATCTGGATGCAATAACTTAGCAGTCCATAATAACCCCAAACTTGATTTTTCTGGTGCATACCATGTTGAATATCTCACTTTTCCATCGTAAGGGACAATATATACTCTTCTATTTTTAACAGCATTTATATCTTTGAGTTTTTCATTTGAATAGATATATTCTTTAGTTCCTCCACTTCCAATCAATATTATATCTGGATTCCATTTTAGAATATCCTCAATGGATATCTGCCCAAATTGCCCAGTAACATTTTCTGCAACATCAATACCTCCCGCCTTTGTAATTATATCATGAACAAGAGTGTTAAATTTCCCACCAGAAGTTAATTTATTTCCATAAGGTCCTTGATAACTTAAATAAAGAACTTTTGGTCTTTCTTTGACATTTTTTGTTCTATTTACACAATTAATCCTACTTTTGTAATAATCAATAAACATCTTTGCATCTTTTTCATGATTTGTTGCTTTACCCAAAATTTCAACGCTTTTTAATAACTCACCCATATTTCCAAAACTACCTGCTACACCAATAACTGGAATTCTCTTTTTCTCAATCATACTGCATGATTTTGCAGCATACATATTCACAACAAAGTCTGATTTTGTTGCAAGTATTGTTTCTATATTTGGATTTCCAGGATAGCCTACATCAGCACATCTTTTTTTAAAATCAGGATCTACTTTTAATATTAAATTTCCAGAGAAATAGGGGTCTTTTTTAGCACCAAAACCAGGATATCCTACAAGTCCATTTTGAGCATGAATTATATAGAAAAATGGCAATGCCATGGGGAATAAACAAACATATCTTGAAGCATTTGCAGGAATTTTTACCTCTTTTCCTCGAAGATCCGTAATTACTATGAATTTTGTGCTTTCTTCATTTGATGCATAGGTAGTTTCTTTTGTATTTTGGGTTGATGAGGATGTTTTCTCCATACAACCACATAACAACACTCCAAAAATTAAAATAAACAAAATAAATGGAGATAATATTTTTTTCAATTTCATAAATTCACCCTCTTATACTTATATTATATGCTTCATTTGCCCAATAATCTAAAATTTTTCTTGTATTTCCTCTATTTTTATCCCTCTTCATCCTTGCCATTTGTTTTAATATTTTAACGGTGTTTTTCATCTCTTCTTCAGTCATAAACGGGGCTTTTAAAAGTATTTCTATGGCTCTTTTATCGATTTCATCCATAATATCACTGAAATTAAATGTAGTTACTATTAATGTAATCTGATTACAAAATATTAATTATTAGAACTCACTATTTAAGCATTATGTTAACCAAAAATAATATACATTTTTGCTAAAACTCTATTAATAATGAAGGAACTGATTTTATCAATATATCTTTATATTTAACTGCAGAGATTCCCATCAACATTAATCCAATAAATAATACAAACGGTTCTACAATCCCAAAACTATGCATAAACCTCACCTCCATCCATATTTTTCAAATTCTTCTTTATGAGACAATAAATAATCAACATACTTCCTTACCACTTCATTATCATTTATAATAGCAATGTACAATTGAAGTTCATAACCATCAATTGGAATAACTTTTATAGTATCGTCTTTTTTAATGGTGTCAAGCCACACTATTGTAGCGTCTGCCTTTTCTTCCTTAACTGCATTTATTAGATTCTTTGGTGATATAAAGATAAATGTTCCATTTATTTTCTCCTTTCTAACAATTTCGTTACCTAAACATCCTCCTGGGATATGATATTTGGTTTGATTTATAAGGGCTATTTTTTTACCATTTAAATCACTTAATGAGTTAATATCACTACCTTTTCTAACCACAATCACTGGAATTCTTTTAATAAATGGTTTAGAATCCTTTACTAATCCCTTTTTCTCAAGAAGTTCTATTGTCCTGACATTGAACAACTCATATTTTTTTGGGGCTATGACAATGTCTGCATTCGTTTTATTCACATGTTTTACCATTTCATAAAACCCTACAAATGAAAAATCAATTTTTACATTTTCTTTTTCAGAAAAATCTTTGGATATTGCAATTAATGGCTCTTTAAATCCTTTTCCTGCCCATATATGGATTGACTTGCTTTCCTCTACGCACCCACATATCACCAAAGTACTCAAAATTAATCCAAGTATAAGAATCTTCAATTTATTCATACCTACACCTCTGGTGTAATATTCAATTATCCTTGTAATGTACACATATATATAATTTTCGGAAGCAGGAAACTTATTTCCTTATTTAATTCTAAAATCCTATTTTTTTAATTTAACACATATGTACCTTTTTTTAAAAAATTGGAAGAATTATATTCTCATTTAAATTTTGTTAAAATTTTAAATACGTGATGTATATATACTCATTTGCGCCATAAATACTTTAAAAATTTTTAAAAATATTTAAGGTGATATTTTTGAAGATTAAACCAGAATGCGCTACCTGTATAATAAGGCAGGTGGTTGATGCTGCAAGAGAGATAACAAATAATGAAAAAGAACAGTTTAAATTAGTAAAAGATTGTTTGGGAATTATTATGGAAGTTTATGGGGAAGATGCTGTCCCAGCGTGGATGGGAACTAATGTCCATAGATACTTGAAGAAGATAAGTGGCAATGATGACCCTTACAAAAGATTAAAGGAAATAGCAAACAAAATTGCTCTAAACTATTTGGAAAAAATAAAGGATTATGTTGAAGTTGATGATGATTTGGAGAGGTTAAGGAGAAAGATAAAAGTAGCAATTGCTGGAAATGTTATTGATTTTGGACCATACAGTACAGATATAGATATTATCTCAAAAATAAAAGAAACCGTTGAGGGAGATTTGAAGGTTGATTATTCAGAAGAATTATTGAAGGATTTAAAATCATCAAAAAAGGTATTTTACGTTTGTGACAACGCTGGAGAAATAGTGTTTGACAGAGTACTGATTGAGGAAATAAAAAAATACGTTGATGAAGTAGTTGTTGCAGTTAAAGGAAAGCCAATTTTAAATGATGCTACCTTAGAGGATGCTAAATTAGTTGGCATTGACAAAATAGCAAAGGTTATAACGACTGGAAGCGATATTATTGGAATTATTTTAGAAGAATGTTCAGAGGAATTTCTGAAGGAATTTGAAAGTTCTGATTTAGTTATTGCCAAAGGAATGGGGAACTATGAAAGTTTAACTGAATATGAGGATAGAATAAACAAACCACTATACTACATACTAAAAGCAAAATGTGTGCCAGTTGCTGGAAATATTGGTGTTAAAGTTGGAGACAATGTCCTGTTGAGAAAGAGAGGATGCTGAGCGAAGCGAAGCATCCTATCACGTTTTGATGAAACTTTTTTAAAAAGTTTCGTGGAGAATATTGGGTGTTAAAGTTGGAGATAACGTTTTATTAAAAAAATAGGGATGACGATGAATGTTTTTGATAGATATGCTAAGGAATATGATAGATGGTTTGATGAAAACGAAATTATCTACAAATCAGAGATTGAGGCATTGAAAAGACACATTCCAAAAGGAGATGGATTAGAGATAGGAATTGGAACTGGAAGATTTGCTAAACCTTTCAACATAAAAATTGGCGTTGATATATCAAAAGAAATGGCAAAAATAGCAGAAAAAAGAGGATTAAAAGTTATCATAAGTAAGGGAGAAAACCTTCCATTTAATGATGGGAGTTTTGATTTTGTTTTAATAAACACAACCTTGGAGTTTGCAGAAGATCCAAAAAAGATGTTAAAAGAGGCAAAAAGAGTTTTAAAGAAAGGAGGAAAAATAATAATCGGCATTATAGATGGAGATAGTTTCTTGGGAAAGATATATAAGGAAAAAAAGGAAAAGAGCAAATTTTATAAGGATGCAAAATTCTTATCCGCTAATGATGTTATAGAAATGCTAAAAGAACTAAATTTTAAAAATATAAGAATCACACAAACAATTTTTAAAAATTTGTGTGATAAGGTGGAGGTAAAGGATGATTACGGAGAAGGGGGATTTGTAGTTATTTCTGGGGAAAAATAAAATTTATTCCAAATAGATTGCCGGTTTGTATGGAATTGCGTATTTTTTCTTACCTTTTATATCTTCTCCATTTATAATAACCTCTGCACCAAATTCCTTCTCAAGGAATTCCTTTGCATTGTTTAAGATTTCTTCTTCATTTATTGGTTTTTTAACTCCAATCTTTGTTAATTGTTGTATTAATTTAGGAATCTCTTTTCCATATCTTCTGAATTTCTCATTCTTCATAATCTTTGGCATTAATTGCTTTACATTATCTCCTTTATTCTCATTCATTATCTCCAAAACCTCATACTTCCAATCATCTGCAGTGTAGAGATAGATTTTCTTTGGTTGGATTTTTGTGACTTCAATAATCTCTCTTATATCATCCATTATTGATCTGATATATTCCTCCCCAAGTTCATAATCTTCGTTAATAAACTCTTCCTTAACTTCTGGGAATTTTTCATTGGATATGAAGGTATCTTTGCCCATCTTTTCCCAAATTTCCTCACATAAATGCGGAGTGAATGGAGCCATCAATTTAACGAGAACTTCAAGAACCTCCATTAAAACTTTTGGATTGTTTCCCCCTCTCCTCTTGTACCATCTAATATCATTCATTAACTCATAGAATAATAGCCCTGCTCTCCTCAACTGAATATTTGAGAATGCCTCATCACCTATTTTTACTGCATTGTATAATTTATGCAACATCCATCTATCTATATAATTAAGTTCTCCTCCTTTATCTTTTTCAAATAAATCAATAACCTCCATGGCAAATTCATAGAACCTTATTAAGTTTTCCCTTGCCCTTTCCATCTCTTTAAATTTAATATCTGCATCTTGTGGAAGTTCTGCACATGTTGTTATATAAAATCTCCCAACATCAGCCCCGTATTTTTCAGCAACTTCCATAACTGGCAGTACAGGCCCCTTGGATTTTGATAGTTTCTTACCTTCAATTGTAACATATCCATTAACTACAATACCTCTTGGCCATAACTCCTCAGGGAATATTGCCACGTGGTTGAATATAAAGAACGTCAAGTGGTTTGGCACTAAGTCCTTTGCAGAGCATCTCCAATCCAATGGATACCAGTATAAAAACTCCTTCCTCATCTCCTTAATTAAGTCCTTTGGAAGTTCTGTTTCTTTCTCAATTTCCTCAACATTTCCTTTGCCTAAAAATACATAATCAAACAACTTCTCAGTCAATTGCTCTGGTTTTATGCCTTTCTCGTTGATGAATTTTGCCACTGTATAGTATGCCATGTAGATTGTTGAGTCAGATAAACTCTCAATAACCCATTCTTTATCAAATGGTAACTTTGTCCCTAAACCTTTTTTCCTTGCACATGCCTTATCTTTCATCCAGTCAATTTTGTTGTGGAACTCTTTTCTTGCACTTTCAGGGATGAAGTTCATTCTATCTACGCATTTGTGTGCCAATTTTTTCCATTCTTCATCAGAGTATTTTATGAACCACTGTCCTTTTACAGTCTTAACTATACATTTTGTTCCACATCTACAAACAACATTTTCCTCACTAAATTCATACATTATCTCTGCGATTCCTTTCTTTATGAAATCCTTTGTTAATTTTTCCTTTATCTCCCTAACAGGAATCCCTGCATATTCTCCGCAGTTTTCATTTAAAACTCCTTTGTGGAACTCATCTTTATAAATCTTGTTTGTTGCTTTCTCCAACAATTCCTCATCATTTTGATTCTTAATGCCCATCTTCTCTACAATCTCTTTTGCAGGGAACTTTCCATAACCCTCAACCTTTATCAATGGAATTAATCCAACATCCTCAACCTTCCCCAAATCCCTCAATGCAATGTAGTCATAAGGGGCATGTGCTGGAACACTCATAACGCATCCAGTTCCAATCTCTGTTGAGACAAAACTTGCAGGAAAGATTGGGACTTCTTTTTTTGTTATAGGATTGATTACTTTCTTGTTGATGAGTTCTTCCCCTTTAAACTCCTTGATTATCTCTACTTTCCTATCTTGGTGGGCAAGTTTTTCTGCACATTCTTTGCTCATTATCCATATACCATTATCTATCAACTCAATACCATCATCAGTTTCTTTTTCAATCCAGACCCTTGCTTTAACATAGGTTTCCTCCGGATTTACCCAAACGTTTGTAACTCCAAATACTGTCTCTGGTCTTAATGTTGCCATCGGCATGATGCATCTATCATTATCAAATTCCAACTCAAATTTAATTAAAACGTACTCTACCAATGTGGCATTTTCACCATGCAACAAATCGTGGTCTTCAACTGGGTTGTCACATTTTGGGCAGTATCTAACTGGGTGGGAACCTTTTACAATATACCCTTTCTCTTTTAATTTGTAAAATTGCCATTCGATAAATTTGTTGAAAACTTCATCATCTGTCTTAAAGTTTCTTCTCCAATCTAATGCAAAGCCCATTCTTTTAAATGTCTCAGTTGCCTTTTTTGAGAAGTATTCAACAACATTTTCAGGAGTCGTTAGGGAGAGAAGTTCATCCATTGGGATATTGTGGAGTTTGTTGTATGCCCAGATGATGTTTTCTTTTTTCTCCTTTATCTGCTCAGCAAGTCCTAAAATTGGGGTTCCAGTAACGTGGTATCCAAAAGTCCATAATACATTCTTTCCTTTCATTCTTTGGTATCTTGCAACAACCTCGGGGATAGTGAAGGTTCTCAAATGCCCTGCGTGTAGAACACCATTTAAGTATGGAAACGCTGCGGTTATAAAGAACTTTTCCCTCTCATCAGGATTTGATTCAAAAATCTTTGCCTCTTCCCACTTCTTTTGCCATTTTTTCTCTATACTCTGCAAGTCAATGCTCATGATTATCCCTCAAATATTTCTTTAAAATGCATAATTTCATGAATGTGTGGTTTTATTGGGTAGCCTACAATTATGTCATTTTTGCTTTTTATATTTTTTATAAAATCCTCTTTTATATTTCTCAAAGAAATAAGGTAATCTTGCCAATTTCCACCATAATTTTTTCTTCTTTTTAAGTAGTTTTCCATAGATTTTAAAGCATCTTCATTTATCTCGTTTGCATAAGGTAAATATATGGCTTTTTTTGCATTTATATTACATTCACAACCGTATAAATGGAAGGCGATTAAATCATTTTCCTCTATAATTTGTTTCACAATATCTTCTACACCCTCTGTTCCTACCCATAGGTTATCTTTTACCCTTAAGCATTTATTTATAACATCTAAAATTCTAAATTTTTTATATCTTTTTTCTTCATCTGACAAATAAGATTTATTCCCAAGAACAACACATATATCAAAATCGTATGATGCATAAAAATCTAACAACTCAAAAACATCCTTCTTCCTACTTTGAATTGTTAAAACTGCATTTTTTAAATTTTCTAAGATATCTTCATCAGTTAAAGGATTCTTTTCAGCATCGATAACATGATAATCAAAATGTTTAGATATGTTGTTGTTAAATTCAATTAATGCATCATTTTCTATTTGACTCAATTTTGTTGCTATCCCTAACATATTATCACACAATATAAGTTGTTAAATATTATTTAATTGAACTTTTATAATAATATCATCAAAATTAATTCCCTAACAATTTTAGCCGCTGCTATAGAGGTTATTCCTCCGATATCATAATGTGGAGAAACTTCAACAACATCAAAACCAACTATTCTATCACTAACTTCTTTTAAATTATATAGGGAATTTAATAACTCTTTTGTTGAAAACCCACACGGTTCTGGTGTTCCTGTTCCAGGGGCGTAGGCAGGATCTAAAACATCAATATCAATAGTTATATATATTGGTTTATTTAAATCTTTAATTTCTTTTACATCCTCCTTACCCATCAATTCCATGGATAGTTTTGTGTTTTCTGCAAATTCCCATTCTTCTTGGTCCCCACTTCTTATTCCAAATTGATAAATGTCTTTTGTTAATTCGTAGCATCTTCTAATAACGCACGCGTGGGATAATCTATTCCCTAAATACTCGTCCCTTAAATCGCAGTGAGCATCAAAGTGCAAAAGAACAAAATCATCATAAACATCCTTAATTGCCCTAACAACAGGATACGTTACTGAATGCTCTCCTCCAAACATGATTGGAATTTTTTTGCTTTTTAGTATCTCTTTTGAAGTTTTATATATCCTCTCAAATGTTTCTTCCTGCGTTCCATAAATAAATATATCCTGCATATCACAAAAAGAACAATCAATTAAATCCCTTTTTAAAATTGGGCTGTATGTTTCTAATCCCCATGATGCTTCCCTTATTGCCTTAGGTCCAAATCTTGCCCCTGCCTTAAAACTCGTGGTTCCATCATAAGGAATCCCAAAAATCACTGTATCTGCATTTTCAAAATCATCACTTGCGCATATAAACTTTGTGTAATCCTCAAATTCCATTCTATCCCTCAAAAGATTTTAAATGTTTGCGTTAGATGTTGAAAAATACCTTCAAATTAAGAAAAATATATATACCTTATTTAAAATTTAGGACACAATTAAATAAATTCAATAAATTTCACAAACAACTATAAATTCCCAAACAAACCAAATGTTTTTGCATCAGTTATTTTTATTTCTTTAAATGCTCCAATGTCTGCATCTTCGTTAAATCTAACAACTTTAAAGTTGTGGGTAATTCCTTTATTTTCTTCAGTTATTAAAACCTTCATCTTCTTTCCAACGTATTTTTTATTATTCATATAACTCAACTCTCTCCTTAACTTATCGAGAATCTCAGATCTTCTTTTTCTTATTTTTGTATCAATTTGTTTCATTCTTGCCGCTTCTGTGTATTTTCTTGATGTGTATTTAGCCCCATGGATATAATCTGGCTTTATTTTCCTTAAAACTTCAAGTGTGTTTTCAAATGCCTCTTCTGTTTCTGTTGGAAAACCAACAATAATGTCAGTTACAAATGTTAAGTCCTCTATCTTTTTCCTAAATTCATTTACGATTGAGATGAACTCATCAACAGTATATCCTCTCTTCATTGCCTTCAAAACCCCATCATCACCACTCTGCAATGGTAAATGTAAGAGTTTAGCGACTTTTTCATCTTTATATGCCTCAATTAAATCATCTAAGATATCACCTACATTTTTAGCGTGCATCATACCTATTCTCATTATAAATTCTCCGTTAATTGAACATAAATCATTTATTAAATTTGGAAGGTTGTCATTTATATCAAATCCATAACATGCAGTATCTTGTGCAGTAATCAATAGGCATTTTGTTCCAGAGTTTATCAATTCTTCTGCTTTTTTTACAATTTTTTCCCTACTATATGAGATTAACCTTCCCCTTGCAACCTTTACAATGCAGTATGAGCACTCTCCTATGCATCCTTCACAAATTGGAAGTGGTGTTATTAACGAAGGGGATATATATTTAAGTTTTTCTTCTAAATTAATTGTATTTTCTTTTTTATTTTTTTCAACAAAATGCTCGTGAATAATCTCTCCAGATAAGTGTGCTTCTCTTGGCATAATTAATAAATCCGCTAAGTTTTCAACCTTCTTCTTCAATGCCTTTGCTAAACAGCCTGCCACAACAACCTTTTTATCTAATGATTTGAAGTAATTTATTCTTGCAAACATTCTGTTTTCTGTTTCCAATCTAACAACACAAGTGTTTATTATTACTAAATCCGCATCCTCAACGTTATCCGTTATCTCAAAATTGAATTCTTTTAATGAATTTTCAATGATGTTTGTATCTGCTATGTTTAATGTGCATCCATATCCTTCAACGTAAATCTTCATGCTATCACCAATCATTATATATGAAACAGGTGAAAATAACTAAGAATTACTTTTATTATAAAAATATGGTGAGATTATGAAAGGCAGTGAGAGTATTTATAAAGCAATTAAAGAATCAGGAATAGATTTTATAGCAAGTGTCCCATGTGCAAATTTGAAAAATCTACTAAATTTAATTTATAACGATGAAGAAATTATCCATGTTCCAGTTACAAGAGAAGAAGAGGGTTTTGGTGTTTGTGCTGGTGCTCACCTATCTGGAAAGAAAACCGCCCTATTGATGCAAAATTCAGGATTGGGAAACTCCATAAATGCCATCGGTTCATTATACAAGGTTTATGACATTCCCATACTTTTAATAATTAGCCACAGAGGGGATTTAAAAGAAAAAATCCCTGCACAAATTCCTATGGGTCAATGGACAAAGAAACTTTTAGATGTTCTTAATATTCCATATTATTGTCCAAAAACACCAGAGGAGGCATATAAAATAATACCTTATGCCTCTAATTTATCTATTAAAATGGACTATCCCGTGGCAGTTTTGTTTGATGCTTTGTATTGGGAGTATGATGCATTATAAATGTTTTGTTGTTATCCAATAATATAAATAATTAACTATATAAATGTATGGTGTTGTATATGGTAAAGATAAAAATCTGTGGAATAACAAATAAAGAAGATATGGCCTATATTTCCCAAAAAGTGCATGCTGTTGGAATGATTATCGATGTACCGGTTGAAACCCCAAGAAAAATAACATTAAAAAAAGCGGTAGAGTTAAAAAAATACGTATATCCATTAACTTCAATTGTCGCTGTTATAATGCCAAAAGATATTGAAGAAGTTTTGAAGGTTGAGAATTCATTAAAACCAAATGCCATTCAATTACATGGAAATGAAGATATTGAATTTTTGAAGAGATTAAATGATTTAAGGGAAGATGGAAAAATAAACTCAAATCTAATAAAGGTTTTGCATATTCCAAAGGAAGATGCAAATTTGAGTGAGTTAATAAAAACTGCAAAGGAATATGAAAAATACTGCGATGCCTTATTGGTTGATACAAAAATAGAAAAAATAAAAATTAAAGGAAAAACTCACAACTGGAAAATCTCAAAAACCATAAGAAAAAGCATAAAAAAGCCTCTTATCTTAGCAGGCGGTTTAAATAAAGACAATGTCAAAAATGCAATTGAAGTCGTTAAACCTTATGCAATTGATGTTTCCTCCTCTCTTGAAAGTGAAAAAGGAAAAAAAGACTTTAAAAAAGTTGATGAGTTTTTAAGTTCGCTATAGATTTTATTCTTTTTTTTCCTTATCTATTTTTGCCTTAATGATTTTTAATGCCATAGCACCCATCAATGTTGCCAACCAATATGATATAAACCTATCCAATAAAGTTCCTACTGCAGCAATAGATGATGGAACATTTAGGACTGAATACGTTGCAATCATAACAGTATCTGATGCTCCTAATCCCCCTGGAAGTGTTGGCAACATCCCCACAAGGAGAGATATTAAGTACGTTGCCGCTATTACAAAAAACGAAGCAAAATATGAAATTGAAACAAATATCACATAAACTCTAAGGATATCTAACACCCACCACAATAAAGATAGTATTCCACAAACAACAAGTTCTTTCTTTCTCCCCTTAAAGAACAACAAACTATTTTGGAATTCTTCTATGGATTTATTTATCTTTTCCTCATCAAATGTCTTTGATGAAAATTTACTAATTAGTTTTGCAATTTTTAAAACAATCTTAAATGCCAATCTTTTGTGCATTATGATGTAGATGCTTAAAACTGTCAAACATAGGATAAGAAACCATGCTAAGATGAATATTTTGGCATACATTATGCCGTTGATTAGAAAATAAAAAATAACTACTGAAGTTAACAATAAAAAAATAATACTATCCAAAAGTCTCTCAACAACTACTGTGGAAAATGTTATGTGGTATGGGATGTCCTCCAACTTTGATAAGTAGTATGCCCTAAATGGCTCACTTCCGCCTTTCATTGATGGAGTTATGTTATTTACAAACTGCCCCATGAGAATTAAAAGAAATAAGTTCTTAAACTTTGCATCAAATCCAATAATCCTTATTAGATATTTCCACCTTGCAACAAGGGCAGTTAAAGTCAATATGTATATAAAAAACGCTATTGTGAAATACAGGAGGTTTGTTCTCATAAATACTTCTACAACTTCACCAATCCCGATGTAGAAAATTATAACGAATATTATTAAAATCCCCAAAATAAAAAATAAAATATTTCTCAAAATCTTTGTTTTCGATTTATTCGCCATGATAATCCCGTATAAATATATTTAAATAATATATCCAATTATTCTTGCAAATGCTGGTCTTGTTATAAAGACACCAATTAAAACACCCGCTATTGTTGTTATTGCAAATCCTTTAAGCATTCCAACACCCATGACGAATAATGGTACCATTGCCGCAATTGTTGTTCCTGCTGCAGCAAAGATGATGAAGAACGCCCTTCTTATACTTTTTTTAAGTCTTTTCTCCCCACCCAATGCCTCATCAGTTATGACTATTTGGTCATCAACACCAGTACCCACAGCGGCAATGATACCAGCAATTGATGCTAAGTCAATCTTCCAATTGATTAGTGAAGCAAAACCCAATATCAACAAAATCTCCGATGCACAGGTGAACAATATTGGTAGTATAATTTTTGGTTTTTTGTATCTTATCCCCACAACAACCCCAACAGCAATAAATGCCAACAATCCAGCAATTAATGCACCTTTGACAAATTCTTTTCCAAGTGTTGGAGATATTGAACTTACATATTCAATATTAACTTTAACTGGTAGTGAACCTGATTTTAATGCGGCATATATTGCCATTGCTTCGTCTTCCTCTTCCTTTGATGGAGGATATGGTCCAACCGTGATAACTTGTTTTGGATGTGGTTTACCATCGGCAAGCCCCTCTGCCAATGTTGGATTGCTTATTAACTTACCATCCATATAAAGTTCAACTCTATGATATGCTTTACCCTCCGCTACCTTTGCAAAATTTTTAGCCCCTTCTAACGTTAATTCAAATGGAACCCCATAAGCCCAATCATTCCCCTGTGGTATTTGTTGAGGTGGTTCTACACTTTTAACATCCTTACCTGTATAGGCAGTTATGTTGTCAATTTTAGCAACAAAAACCCCCTGCTTACTTAAAATTTTTTCAATCCTCTCTAAATCAGCACTTTTTGGAATTTCAACAATGATTTCATCATTTCCTCTTGGATAAATCCTAACATCACTTAAACCATTTGCGTTCAATCTTTTTCCAAGGATATCGATAGTTAAAGTCAATTCTTCATCATTCATAGGCTTTTCTGATTTTAAAACGATTACAGAACCTCCACTTAAATCAATACCTGGAGAAACTCCCTTAAACGTTATTAGCAATATGGAAACTACAAGAGAAATTAAGAGTATTAGAATCTTACCATCTTTTAAAATTTTCATGTTATCTCCTCAACACATTATATTGGTTTGCACATTGGCCGTTCTGCGAATTGCCATAAATAATTCTTTAAATTCAATTTTGGAATATTTAACAACATATAATTTAAATTTGAGTTAAATATCATATCATTTAATTGCAGAACGACTATTAAACTCGAGACATATTTAATTTTAGATTCAATAAAATTTATAAACAATTTTATAAATTTATTATTATCTAAAGCATAATTATAGGACATTTTTAACTAATATTTAAATTTTTTCTTTGGTTTTAAAGTATATATAACGGTAGTTCCCATCAAATAGATAAATATATAACTATATGATTATAGATTACTACAAAAAAATAGTTGGAGGTAATAACATCGTAGATGAATCTAAAATTCCGAGAATTAAGCGTTTAATAAATCTTATGCGAGCTAAGTTTTACCTAATAGTCGTCAAATACAAATCGCCATACACACGCAGAGAGAAAATATCTCTCTTAGACTTAATAATCTTTTCGGTTCTTTGTATGATATACTTTTCGGGAGTTTATAA
>NZ_AGJL01000005.1 GCF_000243455.1 Methanotorris formicicus Mc-S-70
ACCTTCAACTATTTTTTTGATACTATATATCTATTGAGTTATATATTTAATGTTTTGATGGGAACTACGGTAAATATTTACTTATGAAATAATCGAACTTCCATTTATCGCCTTTTTTATACTCTTTTTCGAGTGTAGTATTTTACTCTACCGTTCTTTGGGATAAAACTTATGTAATTACAGTTGTATCTCAAAAATCTTTATGATGTTAAAGTCCTTAAACTCCCTATCGATTAAAGCTATAAGTTTCTTTGGGTTTATTTTTAATTTCGTTAATAACAAAATCTAAAATCTCCTCTACATACTTAGATAGGGGCTTTTTATCAACTTCAATAATATCGCAATAAACTACTAAACGAATTTGTATGTAAAACACCTACGATATATTTATACGAACCAGAACTTCCCCTTTCTTTCTTAAATTTATGAATTATATTGCAGGTCTCTGAATATTTTCCATAATATCCTTCAAAGTGGGTATCTATCGATAAATAAACGTTTCTTTTTAATGTTTTTTTATATCGTCCCTTATGATTTAACATAAGATTTATATGCCTCTTTTATCATAGATATATCTGCGTTCTTTATGTATCGATAGTAGGAATCTACCGAAGGGTAATTTAACTTGCCAATCGTTTCTAAGTATGTGCTTTCCATGGCTTTAATTAATCCCTTTGTGTAGTCCTCAGTTCTATATATTTTCGGATTGGTTAGTATTCTACTAATAAAATCGTTTAAATAGTTAATAACTCTCAGTGCATAAATTTTTAGTTCATGAAATCTCCTCCTTTTATTTTTTTAATAGATTTATTGCGTATTATTAAATATTAACTTTTCTGTTTTATAGTATGATGTTCGAGATACTGGTTAATGGATAATACCTTAAATATTTAAATTAATTGATGAATTGATAAAGAATAAAAAAGAAGAAATTAAAATCCAAGCAATCTTCCAATTTGATAGACAATAATTCCTATCACTGTTGCAAGTATTAGGTTGTATGATGTCCCAAATAACGTCCACTTCAGACTTCTTGTTTCTGTATAGATTGCTGCAATTGTTGCCAAACATGGGATGTAGATAACTGAAACTAAGCATAGAACGAATGCCTGCAGTGGTGTTAGGTATTTTGTCACGTCCCCATACACAATACTCAATGTGGAAACCACCAACTCCTTTGCAAATATCCCAAATACCAACGCTATTGCTCCCCTCCAATCCAATCCCATTAAAAGAGTTATGTGCTCAAGAACCTTCCCAACGACCATTGCATAACTATTCTCTATATTCGGATAGTTGGTTACATAGTAGAATATTAATGAACCAAGTGCAATTATGGTCCCTGCTTTTATCAGGAATTCTTTGCTTCTTTCCCATGTCATCTTTAAAACATTTCTCCAATCTGGTGTCCTATATGGTGGAAGTTCAAATATAAATTGCTCAGTTTCTCCTTTAAACAATATTTTTCCAAATAAAAGGGACACAAAGAGCATCAAACCTATTGTTGTTAATATTATGGATAAAGTAAATAACGCCTTGTATGATGCAAAGAATGCCCCTGCCAAAAATCCAATCACTACAAACCTCGCTGAACATGGTATCAATGGATTCACCAATATGGTTAATAGCCTATCTCTTGGACTTTCAATTATTCTCGTTGCCATTATGCCCGGAACGTTGCATCCAAAACTTAGAATTATTGGGATAAATGATTTTCCACTCAAACCAAATTTTGACATTATTGAATGCATCAACGCTGCAACCCTTGCTAAATATCCACAATCCTCTAAAATTGATAAAGATAGCATAATTAAAACTATTTGTGGATAGAACTCCAAAACCCCCCCAACACCTTGCAACAACCCATCAACAATAAATCCCTTATATAATGGAGGTAAGGCGTTAGATAAAACACCCCCAATAAACTCAAAAAATTCACCTATAACCTCAGAAAAAATCCCTCCAATACCAAAAACAAAATTATACATCAGATACATAACACATGCAAATATCACTGTCCCATAGATTGGATGTACCATAATGACATCAATATCATCATGAATCTCAGTAAAAACAAGGATGTCCTTTAATAACTCATCACAAACCCTATACCTTTCTTCAACAATATAACTTTCAATATCGTGCTTTATTTCTCTCTCAACTTTTTCCTTTAATTTTGCCACATAATCCATGAATTCTTCATTGTTTTTGAATATCTCCAAAACCTCTGGATCTCCTTCGAGTAGGGATAGGGCAATCCACCTCTTTGGAAGTTTGGCAAACTTCTCTGATTTCAGAATACCATCTAACTTTTCAATAATCCCCTCTACACACTCTTCCAATATTGGAGAGTATTTTATTACTTTTGGTTTTCTTGGTTTGTAATTGTATATTGCTTTTTTTAAATCATCTATGCCTATCTTATGCCTTCCAGATGTTTTTATAACAGGTAGGTTTAATTTTTCACTTAATTTTTTTTCATCCACATGCATGCCAAATTTTTCCACTTCATCGATTAAATTTAAACATAGGATTGGGCTCTTTCCCATTTCAAGTAACTGCAAAGTTAGATATAAATTCCTATTTATATTTGGGGTGTCAATTATGTTTAAAATAATTGCATCATCATTTTCTATTAAAAAATCCCTTGCAATTTTTTGATCTATTGAATTTGACATTAACGAGTAAATTCCCGGTAAATCAACAACTGTAAATTCTTTATCTTTATATCTTAAAATTCCCTCTTTTTTTTCAACAGTAACTCCTGGCCAATTTCCAATGTATTGATTACTCCCAGTTAATTCGTTAAATATTGTACTTTTTCCAACGTTTGGTTGTCCAACTAATGCCACTACATTATTACCCATTATGTTCCCTCCTATTTAGAAAAGTTATATGGATTAATGTTTTCAAAAAACTACTCCACAAATATCTTGCTAACCATGCCCCTACCAAGTGCTATTTTTGTGTTTCCAACTTTAACTAAGATGGGACCTTTATTTCCAAAATTTATAGATTTTATTTTCTTTCCTGGATATATACCCAACTCGTAGAATTTCATCTTACGTCCATGTCCTCCTAAGATATCTTTAACCACATAAACCCCAGGTTTTTTGTTCAATAGGTTTTCCATGAATCTCACCAAATATATAAATATTAACGTCACTTAAATAATTTAAGTGCATTAAAATATTTTTTAAAAAATTATAATGTTGTCAAAAATCATTCTCAAAATTTAAATTCGCTTAAATTAACTTGATGGTTTAAATATATATAATTTTTGGTATCGTACATTAATATTTTTAAATAATTTGAAATTATAACATAGCGCTGCAAAACAAACGACTACAATCTGCACAACCATATGTTTTTAATTCAAAACATAGAGATATACAATAAAAATTTTAATAAATTAATTTTAATAAATTATTACACAATTTGCATGATTGTGGGGGAAAAGATGATAAAGGTAAATGTAAAGAATTTGATTAAGCATTTTGGGGATAAAAAGGCAGTTGATGGCATTTCTTTTGAGGTTTATGAGGGGGAAATATTTGGACTCTTAGGACATAATGGAGCAGGAAAAACAACAACACTAAGAACTATAGCGGGTATTATTAACGACTATGATGGAAAAGTTGAGGTTAATGGAAGAATTGGCTACCTTCCAGAAGAGAGGGGGCTTTATAAGGATGAGAAGGTGAAAGATGTTTTAGCATTTTTTGGTGGATTAGCAGGAATGAGAAAAGAAGAACTTAAAAATCAAATAGAATATTGGCTAAAAAAACTGAATGTATATAAATACAAAAATCAAAAGATAAAAACACTCTCCAAAGGAAACCAACAAAAGATACAATTTATAGTATCTGTTTTACATAATCCAGATATAGTTATATTGGATGAGCCATTTTCTGGACTCGATGTATTTAATATCAACCTTCTAAAGAAAATCCTCTTCGAATTAAAAGACGATGGGAAGAGTATTATCTTATCTACACATCAACTTGAAAAGATAGAGAAGTTTTGTTATAGAGTTTTGATATTAAAGGAAGGAAAGGTTGTTCATTATGGGAGGATAGATGAAATATGTCATAAAAAAGTTGCATACATAGAGTATGTCAAAGATGGAAAGTTGATAAAACAGAACTTGCCATATAAAGAGGCAATATCTTTAATAAAAAATGAAGAAATCTTAAAAAACCTCGTAAAGTTTGAAGTGAGAAATTCCTTAGAGGATTTATTTTTGGAGGGAGGTAGTATTTGAAGAATTAATGTTTATTGGGAGAGAATTAAAAGAAACTTTTAAAAATTTCATCAAAGAGATGCATCACCTCGTTTCACTCTGATGCCCTCGTAGGTTTCATAATGTTTATTGATCCATTGGTGAGAGGATGAAGATAAACACATCTAAAATAAAAACCATCGCTAAGCATGAGATATTATCTACAATAAAAAGAAAGCAGTTTCTTATTGGTACTGTTGGAGTTCCGTTAGTTATGATAATTATTGCCGTTATTGGGTTTTATTTCTCTTCCGATATTGGAAATTTAAAAATTGGATATATTGATTACTTTGGGACAGATATACCAAATAAAATCACAAAATACAATCCAGTCCAACAGAAGAACATTACCATATATTTTATTAAGTATAATGATACTAAAAAGGGAAAAAATGATGTAATGATGGGGAAGGTAGATGTTTTGGCAATAATTCCAAAGGATTATTTGGACACTGGAAAGATTACAATATATTCCACAACAAAATCCATAAACCCAACAATAACAGAAACCCTTAGGAACTTGTTGGTTGAAACACTTTTAAAAGATAAAGTAGATAATAAAACTTACAACCGTGTAAAATCTCCATTAAGCCTTGAAATATACAGCATAAGTGAAAATGGTGAAGAAAAAGAAAGTGTATTTTCCCAAATATTGCCCATAGGGTTCGTTGTGATTTTGTACATTGCCATTACAACGGTTTCTGGGTTGATTGTGGGCAATACAATTGAAGAAAAAGAACACCGTATAATGGAAGTTCTCCTCTCATTCACAAATGCAGAAAACATTATGATTGGGAAGATTTTGGGTATTTCTGTTGTTGGTTTAGTTCAAATATCAATATGGCTCATGTTTGCATTACCAGTAGTTGTTGCCTATGCCCTTAAGATATCCATGTTTTTGGTTGTTATGGCAATTGTGTTCTTTATATTGGCTTACTTATTCTATACTTCTTTACTTTGTGGAATTGCCTCACTATATACAAATCCAAAAGACGCAAGTCAGATAATTGCACCAATAGTAATCATCCAAACAATCCCATTTATGATGTTAAATCTCATCATAACCAATCCAAATCATTATATAGTAAAAATCCTTTCTTATATTCCATTTACAGCACCACAAGTTATGTTAATGAGGTTATCTATAACCAACTTAGAGGTTTGGGAATTGGCATTATCCCTACTAATCATGATTTTATCGACAATATTGTCGTTTATCATTTCAATAAAACTCTTCAAAATAGGAACTCTTATCTATGAGGAGAACATGTCATTAAAAAAGGTTCTTAAAATTTTGAGGAATAGTAAATCTTAATTCCTTAACTTAAAACTTAAATATAAAATAGAATGATAGTTTGCGTTATAACTGCCTAACAAAAATTAAAAAGATGATTTATTATTCAGGTTGTCGAAAAATATTAAATAATCGATAATAAATAATAGGAAATATGAAGCAAGATAAAAATGACAAAATAGAGATAAAAAATAAAAGTTCTAAGAAACGGAACGGATATTGAATAGATAATGCGTTTTTATCATCACTGCTTACTTTCACGTATATTATTATAGATAATTTACTAAATCAACCCTCCAACAAACTATATATAGCAGACTCTACGGGTGTTTCCATAAATAGATTATACTGTGAATGTATTCACGGAGGAAAGCGAACTAACCGATTGGTGTATGATAAATTACACATTTTAGCCTACTACTATCCAAAACAAGGTTATATCCCAATAGTTTCTGCTCGTTGGGGTGAAGGTCATAGTTCTGATAGTACCAACCTGTTAGAAATGGTTAAACAGGTGGATTTTTTAGATAATGAATATCTATTGGCTGATAGAGGATATGATTGCTGTGAATTGTTTGAATACTTACTACAACACAATATCACCCCAATAGTCAAAACAAAAGAGTTTAAATGGAATTACAAAGTCAGTAAAAGTTAGAAAAACCATTAAAAATCTGTTTAACAAATAGTGCATAATATATTAACACTAATTAAAGTATTAATATTAAAACATATAATACCGAATAAATCTACCAATTCAATTATTCGACAACCTCTATTATTCTAAAACATTTAAATCTGCAAAACTTGAAATTTGTTATAGTGGTGAAATCATGAGATTTGAACTTGACGGGAGGATTATATTTAGCAAAGAACTAACTGAAGAAGCAGTAAAAAGTGCAGAAGAGATTATAAAGAATAGTAGAGAGATATTTTTAAAAGGAGTGCCTAAGGGGAAGGAAGATGAAGCATCAAAGATAGTTGATTACAAATTTGAAGATAACCAGTTAAAATTAAAAATCGTCTCAGGAACCTATACGAGAGCACATGAGGGATTGATAAGGTTGAGGAAGCCTCTTGCACAAAAACTTGGAAAAGGGCATAGAATAGGAGTCAGGGATATAATTATTGATAATTATGTTATAACAATCCCATCAGAGAGGGCAGAGAATTTAAAAGGTAAGAAAGTCCCAGAATGTGAAGTTGAAGTGAGGGAGAACGAGATAAAACTGATATTCAAAGAAGTCGGAGATAGTGAGTTGAAGAGAAACATTATCGATAGGGCAATAAAATTTGTAAAAAATGAATTAGAAAAAGAGGAGAAGGATTTAACCTTTGAGGTTTGCAAAATCCCACCTGGAACAATAGTTAGCGAATACAAGGCAAAGAGGAAAATTACCTTTGACAAAGATCCAACAGAAGTTGCTGAAAAATTGGGATGGGTTAAGAAATTCCCTGGGAGGGGGCAGTGGTTCTATGCTCCACCAATAACTGTGTTGTTTAGAGTTATGGAAAGTTTAATTGTTGAAGAGATTGTTAAAAAACTTAACTTTGAGGAGTGTCTCTTTCCAAAGTTAATTCCATTGGAAGTTATGTATAAGATGAGGTATTTGGAAGGACTCCCAGAAGGGATGTATTACGTTTGCCCACCAAAAAGGGAGCCAGAGTTGTTTGAGGAATTTGTTAGCGAGATGATGATTAAAAAAGAAATTCCTATTGAAAAATTAAAGAACTTGTTGAGAGATCCATCCTATGTCTTAGCACCAGCGCAATGTGAACCTTTCTATCAGTTCTTTGACCATGAACTTATTGATGTTGATAAGCCAATAAAGTTCTTTGATAGAAGTGGATGGACATACAGATGGGAAGGTGGAGGAGCGAAAGGATTGGATAGGGTTAATGAATTCTTAAGGGTTGAGTGTGTTTGGATTGGTTCTCCTGAGTTTGTTGAAAAAACAAGAGATGATACCTTAAAATATGCTGAAAAATTGGCGGAGAAATTAGATTTGGAGTATTGGGTTGAGGTTGGGGATGACCCATTCTACTTGGAAGGAAGGAAAAAAGAAGATAGGGGTATAGAGTTCCCAGATGTTCCAAAGTATGAGATGAGATTACTCTTACCTCATGTAAAAGATGAAAGAAAAGGGGTTGCCGTGACATCAGCAAACGTGCATGGAACGCATTTCGTCGAGGGCTTTGGAATTAAGGATTATAAAGGAAGAAAAGTCTGGACAGGATGTACCGGATATGGGGTAACGAGATGGGTTGTTGGATTCTTAAGTCAATATGGATTTGAGTTTGACGATTGGCCAGAGTTGATAAAAAAGAAGATTAAAAAACTCCCAGAAGTACCAAAATTAATAACTTGGCCGTAATTTTAATCTACATGTTTTAAAATTTCCCTTAAATCCTTTTTTTCAATGCAAATGTCTGCCTTTTCTTTTAAAATTTCTTTTGCACAAAATGCTATCTTTAAACCTGCTTTATTGAACATACTGATGTCATTTGCACCATCACCAACAGCAATAGTATCCTTTAAATCTACACCTTCTTTTCTTGCGATCTCTTCCAATATATCTCCTTTCGCAGTTTCAGACATTACTGGACCTCTGACTTCTCCAGTTAATATTCCATCATTTTCTATGAGTTCATTTGCATAGGCATAATCAAGTTCAAGTTTTTCCTTTATTCTTTTAACCGCTATATCAAAACCACCACTAACAACACCAACAACATAACCTTTCTTTTTTAGTTCTTTAATTGTCTCTTCTGCACCATTCATCAACTTTATGTTTGATACTGCTTTCTCTACCTTCTCAACTGGAAGACCTTTTAAAAGAGATACCCTTTTTCTCAATGACTGCTCAAAATTCAATTTTCCTTCCATAGCCTCTTTGGTTATTTTTTTAACTTCTTCTTCAACACCTGCCTCTTTTGCAATTTCATCTATGGTTTCACAATCTACCAAAGTACTATCGAAATCAAATAACACTATTTTCTTCTTTCTTTCCATTTAATCACCAAGTAACTACTCATACATCTAAATTTTAAAGTTGTAGTTTTTTACGTTAGATATGATATTGCCTTAATAATCTTCTTTTCAATTAGGGTGTAAAATTTCATAGGTTTTTAATTTTTAATAAAATCGCATTAAATAAATATTATAAAAAAAGAAAAAACATTATTCAATCTTTTCCAACTTAATCTCATAATCATGAATTACAGGGTTTGCCAACAACTTTCTACACATCTCATCAACCCTCTCCTTAATCTTCTCTTCATCATCCCCTTCAATCAACAACTCCATACTTTTAAAGGTTTTTGCATCTTTAACCTCATTATATCCCAAAAAGTTCAAAGCCCTTAATATTGTCCTACCTTCTGGATTCAAAACACCTTTTTTTAATTTGATGATAATCGTTGCTTTATACATAAAATCACCTTATTTTTTATAATAAGCCAATTTTTTCAGCAACAATCTTGTATTTTGCTATAACATCACCTAAATCTTTCCTAAATACATCTTTATCTAAGACATCCATCGTTTTCTTATCCCACAACCTCATCGTATCAGGACTTATCTCATCTGCAACAACAATCTCTCCATCATTTGTTTTCCCAACTTCTATTTTGAAATCTACCAAAATTATTCCCTTCTCATCAAAGAACTTCTTCAAAACCTCATTTACCTTCAAAGCGAGTTTTTTAATCTCCTCAAGTTCTTCTTTTGTTGCCAAACCTAAGGCAATAGCAATATCATCATTTAGCATTGGATCTTTATATTCATCATTCTTGTAATCAAATTGAACAATTGGGAATGGCAGTTCTTTACCCTCTTCAAAAGGATATCTTCTGCATAAACTTCCTGCTGCAATGTTTCTAACTATAACCTCAATTGGAATAATCTCAACTTTCTTAGCAACTATGTATTTCGGTTCTACATACTCCACAAAATGGGTTTTCACTCCATTCTCCTCTAAAAGTTTGAAT
This sequence comes from Methanotorris formicicus Mc-S-70, assembly GCF_000243455.1. Taxonomy (NCBI): domain Archaea; kingdom Methanobacteriati; phylum Methanobacteriota; class Methanococci; order Methanococcales; family Methanocaldococcaceae; genus Methanotorris; species Methanotorris formicicus. Next base: position 9,567 of record NZ_AGJL01000005.1, read on the forward strand.
AACTTTGAAGATATTAGAGCGTTTAAATAACCCTTCCCTTCTTTAACATCGTGTTTTGCTCCATTTCCAGCAGTAATATCATCTCTAAACTCAATTAAAACATTATCATCATCAATTTTGTAGATGGACTTTGCCTTCCCTTTGTGTATTGGTGGGTTCTTTATTATTTCATTCACATCCATACTTTCACCAATTGGATTGTTTGCGTTTATATTTGATGTTGTTGTTAATAAATTTTGTGGAAAAACGACCTTTTGAAATGAGACGTTATAGTGTATTTAAATAAATAATTTAAGTTCATTATTGTTGATAAAAGAGAGAGGGTATTTAATACATTATCTTATCTTCTTTTTCTTCCCATAATTTAAATGTTTTCATGCATTCTTTTTTAATTAGATTCCATTCTCATCTGTCGAGATGCAATGAAATCATGTATGTCTTTTATCATCAAATCCTATAGAACTTGCATCATTCCTATCGCATCCATAATAAACCTTTTTTCCTCTTCTATAGCAATTTTCATAAAATCGATAATGGGATTGGAATTTTCCATATATTCACCTATTTGTATAATAAAGTATAATTTACCTTTAATTTCACCAAAGTTGCGATATATTCAAGTTCTTTATATTTTTAACTTTGTATTTCCATATAAACCTTTCTTTTTAAACCTAAAGTTTAAATAATATTTTATGTCATTGATAATTTAGAGAACAAATATTTGGTGGTAATTAATGGTAAAAATTGCAGAGTTAACTTGTGGAGCAGAATACAGTGGAGTTCAGAAAGAAATTGAAAAGGCAGCAGAAGTTGTTGGTGGAGAAATTATCTTTCCTGAGGTTGATTTGGATTATATTGATAAGGTTGAGGAGTATTTGGGATTTGAGGTTGCATCGGCAAATTTAAAATTGATGTTTGCAAGGGCAATGTCTATAATTGAGGGTAATACAGATGCAGAAGCAGTGTTTATAGCAACATGCTTTAGATGTGCAGAAGGGGCTTTGGTTAGGAATGAGGTTAGGAGGTTGATTCAGCAACATACGGATTTGCCTGTGGTTATGTATTCATTCACTGAAAGAACAAAGGCATCTGAACTTTTAACAAGAATGGAAGCATTAGCAACAATTGTAGAGAGAAAATCATTGTTGGCAAGGAAAAAGCAGGAGGGAATAAGTTTAGGTATTGATAGTGGTTCAACAACAACAAAGGCAGTAATTATGCAAGATAATGAGGTTGTGGGAACAGGATGGGTCTATACAAAGGATGTTATAGAATCTGCAAAAGAGGCAGTTGAAAATGCATTGAAAGAGGCAGGATTAAAAATGGAAGATATTGAGACCATTGGAACTACTGGATATGGTAGGCATACCATTGGAGAATACTTTAAGGCTGATTTAATTCAAGAAGAGTTAACTGTAAACTCAAAAGGGGCTGCATTTTTAGCAGATAAGCAGGAAGGAGAAGCAACAGTTATTGACATTGGGGGAATGGATAACAAGGCAATATCATTAAACAATGCAATTCCAGACAGTTTCACAATGGGGGGTATCTGTGCTGGGGCAAGTGGTAGGTTCTTTGAAATTACTGCAAGAAGGTTAGGCGTTTCAATCCAAGAACTTGGGGACTTAGCAGCAGAAGGAGATTGGAGAAAAATAAACATGAACAGTTATTGTATTGTCTTTGGTATTCAGGATTTAGTCACTGCATTGGCAGAGGGGGCAAAGGCAGAGGATGTTGCTGCAGCAGCGGCACATTCAGTTGCAGAACAGATTTACGAGCAACAGTTGCAAGAGGTTGATGTTAGGGATCCTGTTATATTGGTTGGAGGAAGTAGTTTGTTGAAGGGGATGGTTTTGGCATTGGAGGAAATCTTAGGTAGGAAAATTATTGTTCCTAAGTATTCACAGCATATAGGTGCTGTTGGTGCTGCATTATTGGCATCAGGATTTAGATACATGAAGAAGGATTAATTTTATTTTATTTTTAAAAATTATATTTGGGGTATTGTAGAAATTATTGTAGATTGTAAAGATAAAGTAGGAAAAATAGATCTACACGAAACTTTTAAAAAAGTTTCATCAAAAGGATAGGATGTCTTCAGCATCCTCTCTTAAAAACTAAAACCCTAACGAAACTTTTAAAAAAGTTGAGCAAAAGGATGCATTGCCCACTTCGTTCGCAATGCCCCTTAGTTTTTGGAGGGATATATATGGCAGAAATTATTGTAGATTGTAAAGATAAAGCAGGAAAAGAGATTTATACAAAAATCATCCAAACATCACTTGAGGATTTAGTGCTTGGGAAATCTATTTTGGAGGTAAGGATGGTTATAAGGGAAGATGAGCCATATTTTATAATAGGTGTATTACCAAAGAAGACAACAAAATTAATTAGATTGAGGGACTTTGCAAATATTGAGGGAACAAAGAAGGTTGATGGGATAACAATATACAAAATAAAAATAGAGGATGAAACATATTTGCCTTATCTCCTTGAAAAGATAAATATCATTGAACAACCTTCAAGGTTTGAGGTTGTGACAGATTCTCCAATAGATTTGGATATGGTGGTTTATGACTCAAAAAAGGATTTTGTAGCAAAGGTTCTTGATTTTATGAATAGGGTTTTCCCAGAAGGTATGAGGATTAGGAAAACGTTTTATGGAAAGGCAATTGTATCTATTGCATCAGAAAAACCATTTGAAGAAGAGTGGCTAAATGAGGCTTTAAAATTAAAAGAAGAGTTAGAAAATACAAAAATAATTGGGTTTTAATACATGACTAAAAACTATTTATATATGATGTTTCATTAATGTAATACGGTGGATGATGATCGGAGTAGCTACTGATGTATGATGATAGATGGGCGAACTGACACCACTTTTTATTTTTATAGGACTTTCGCAAATACATTTAAATACTTAGATTAACAATAAACCAGTTTCTTTACATAAAGAGATTATGGCATTCCCAACGGCTATTCGATTTAGTTCTCTTCTAAACTCATACCAAGTAATCTTTTTATCGATTCTAATTTTCTCTAAAATAAAGAAAGCCCTCATAGCTAACGAAATATGTCCTAATACTGGAAATCTTTTTCTAACGAAGAAATTTCCAATATTGCAGCACTGTTTAACTCCTCTGTGGAACTCTTCGATTCTCCAAGAGGCGTTTTTGACCTCTTGAAATTCTCCGAAACTCATAAATAGGTTATTCGTTATATAATATACTGCCTTTCCGTTTTTGGAAAGGCAGAAGAGTTTGACATATCCTACTTTCCTTAGATAAACGATTAATCCACTTTCAGGAATTTCTCCAAGTTCTTTAATCGAAATCCACTCACCGTTTTTGGAGAGGTTTATCTTCCTGTTCCTTTTAATTCTGCAGAGGTAAAATAAACCTAACTTATCGATAAGTTTTAAGTTTTCTTTGCTCGAATACCAACTATCGAAGCAGATATATCGAATATTAAATCCCCTTTCAACTAAAGAGAGTATTATTTCCCTACATAAATCATTCTTCGTCTTTCCATCCCTTGGTCTATCATAAACTCTAAAATCGATTGGAATGATGTTCTTTCCATTCGTAGCAATACAATCAACAACATGCATGCCCATAACTACTCGTTTATGTAGATTACTCCAACAATAATAAGTAAATTCTGTTGATTTCGAATAAAACTTATCTATAACAAAATCATCTATAACGAAAATGTTATATTCGGGAGTTATAAAGTTTTTCATGAAGTTAAATAGATTCTCTTGTGGGTTAAGACCCTCATTCCAAAGAATTCGATTTATGGTATCGTGAGATACGTTTATTCCGAAAATGCGTAATGTTTTAGATAGTTCTATACACGAATTAAACTCTGACAATAGAAGAAAGAGCATATAAACAATTGCATTCGCTTTTTTGAGAATATTCTCACCATAAACAATTTTTATTCGAAAAATAGTAAAATGTTGTGGTAGAAATATCTTATCATAAATGCTATATCATTATATTCGAATATGCTTGCGAAAGTCCTATTTTAATTAAAACTTAATTCCCTCAATTCTCCTTGAGATGTAGATGTATAAACTTTCTACGTCCTTTAAATCCCCATGGCTGTATTTTATAATCTTTTTTCTTATTTCAGTATTTACCTTTATCCCCCTACTCCGTAGTTCATCTAATATGGCCTTTGCAAATTGACGTCCTTTTTTATCAAAATCTGTCAAAAGAATAACCTCTTTAATGTTGTTTGCTATCAACTCATCCGCAATTTCAAAAATAGGTGTTCTTGAGACTGTGATAAAAGTCCCATCAATACCAAGATTTTTTAAAGATTCTATATCCTTTTTTCCTTCAACTATTATGGGAATGTCTCTTTTAGCCTCCTCTTTCAATTCCTCAATAACCTCCATCAACTTCATCAAATATTCCATTCGGCTGTGCATTTTGTGACCTCGGAATTAAATTATGATTAATTTGCATTAAAAAATTTGTCTATGATTTCTTTGTATTCATCCTTAACAATGACAGTTAAGGTATTTTTTATCTTATGCTTGATTTCAGATGAGGAGTTATTATAAACATCAATTAGTATGAAAATAAAATCTTCAACCAAATCTTTATTTTCCTTTCCAATTAGTTTTATTATTTCAATGGCATATTTTACATTTTCTTTTTGGTAGAGTAAATCTTTGATTTTTGATAGATTTTGTGGATATTTAACACATATCTCCCTTATAACCTCAATAATCTCACCGCTATCCCTACCACCTAAATTGTTAATCAAAACTGGCAATGCCAATTCAGAAGGGTACTTCTTTAAAAACTTTAATGCCTCTCTCCTTAATCCATAGTCATTTACCATCAGGATTATCTTGGGCAAGGAAAGTGTCAATATGTGGTTTTTTAGTGGATTATCTTTTTCGATGAATTTATTGACTGCATATAAGAATGCAAAGTGGATGTATCTATTTGGATACTTATCTAAGCAATCAAGTATTTCAAAGAACTTTTCAAAGACATATAAATCGGCATATATTCTTATTTTGTAATACATGGCATTTTCAGTTTTTATATTTTCAACTGTTTTAAGGATTTTGTCCCTCAAATTTAACCCTATATTGTTATTTGCATTGATTATGTTTGAGAGGTACTTTACCACGTATTCATTCTTCTTAACAATATCTAAGAGTTCATCAAAATCTATGCTATTTGTATCACTTGAACCCATAACTTCGATGGTTTTGTAGAGATGTTTTCCCAATTTTTTATTAATCTTTAAATCATCATAATGTAGATTCTCCCTTATGGCAATAGACCCAATGGTTTTCTCGATTGCTTCCATTGCAGTTAGGCATTTTCTCATTTCATTCTCTATCATAAGCATGTAGTGATAACCGCCAAGATACCACTTCTCATCCAACTCCATAAACAGTACCTCTAATTTTCTATATTCCTCTAATAACCTATCAAAAATAGAGGAATCTCCAAAATCCTTTAACAAATTTATAACAGATGTCTTTTTACTCAGGTCTTTTGTTGATAAAGATTTGAGGAGTTTTTCTTTTATGTAGTTTTTATATTCACTATTGGAAAACTTCCTCAACTCCCTCACTGCCGCAGATTTTGCCTTGCCCTTGGCATTTAAGAACCTTATGAGATAATCCACTTTTGTCTTTGAATCATTTTTGAGGGATATTAACTTAACACCAATAAATTGGAGTTCCTCATCCCCCATATACAAAAAATGCTTAAAAAACTCTTTATTGAAGAAGTTGTTTGATAACTTTATGTTGTTAGACATTATGTAGTTTAAAACTCTTTTTTTATCTTTTGAAGTTATAAGTTCCTTTTTTAATTCCTCTTCGTTGAATTCTATTTTTACACCAAGTTTTTTGAATAATCTCATAGCGTTTTTTTGTACCTTCTTTTTATCCCCCAAAAGTTCAATATTTAAAGATTTCCTTAGTTTTTCCCTATCATCATCATTTAAATAATCCACCAAAGCATAGAGGCATTTCAATGCCAAATATCTCTCTTTCCAATCCTTACTCTTTAGTTTTTCCAACAATACATTTAGGATTTTTGATGTGTTATGTTTCTCTGCGAGATTTTTTATAGCCCTCCCTATATCTTTGGTGTTCGTATGGATTTTTATCATCTCATACCAAATATTGTCTTCCTCCATGTTTTTGAGTATATGGCATATAGTATCCTCATCAAGTTCTCTCTTAGAAATCTCCAACAAACTCTCAAATAAATCTTCCCTACCACCTATTTTTTTTATCATCTCAATGCAAATTTTTGATATGGATTTTTTCTCATCGATGTTGGAAATAACTTCATATAAAAAATATCTTTCAACTATATCCAAATTTAACTTCTTCAAAACTACAAATGCCCTCCTTTTATCATCCCAACAACTACTTTTATCAATAATTTCCTTTAAATTTGAGATGTAATTTTCATTATTTTCAATGAGTTTTTTTATCTTTGCATATTCAGAATTTCTAAGGTAGGTAATAAGCATGATACCACCAAAAACAAAAAATAACATAAACAAACTAAAAAATTAAAAAATAAAATTTTAATTGCTAAAATACCTTATAATATCTTTTTCAGTTATAATTCCAACCAATTCCCCATCTTCAACAACTGGCAATGCCCCAATATTTTTGGTCGTCATTATTTCAGCAACATCTTTTAGACTATTTTCCTCTCTCACTGTAATAACATCCTTAATCATAATATCTTGCATTCTGACGTTTGTTATCTCCCTAACATTACCTGTTTGCATGTGATTAAATGCCCAATCACTACCAAGTAGTTTTATGAAGTCAGTTGATGTTATAATACCCACCAATTTACCCTCACTAACTACTGACAGTCTTCTAAATCCATTTCTCAACATTGTTCTCGCAACATCCTTCAATCTTTCCCCCGCAGTGGCTGCAATGACCTTTTTTGTCATATAGTCTTCAACTTTCTCTTCTTCACTTATTTTATCCTTTAATGCCCTAATTACATCCCTCTCAGTAATAAGTGAGATAAGTTGGTTATTGTTATTTATTATTGGTACTCCACCAACATTCTTCTCCAAAAATGTTTCTATGGCATCATCAATATCGGCATTCTCCTTAATGGTTACAACATTCTCTTCCATAATTTCTCTCACAGGTTCGTTAATGGCAGCAATAAAGTTTCTGTTATGCTTTTCCCTTATTAAATTGTATTTACTACCTCCCCCCATGAAATCCACAATATCTATACTCGTAACAATCCCTTCAACCCTATTTGTCCCAGCATCGACAATTGGAATTCTTCTAAAGCCCTCCTCGTTCATAGTTACCAGAGTTTTTCTTATTGTCGTTGTTGGATATACAGTTATAATTTCTTTTTTATTGATTATTTTATTTATTTTCAAAATATCCCTCCAGTTGCAAAATAATATAACTTAACTACATAATATTATAAGGAATTTCAATAAATTTATAATTTTCCATTTAAGAATTGTTTAATATTATTATTTAAATATACGAATATTTATTTTGAATTTTGTAAATGGTCGTTTGCGTTATAAATGATTGTATTCTTATGAATTAAAAGCATAAATTATGCTTTATTTGAAATTTTAACTTCAATTTATTGCCATTTAGGAAATTTTATATCCATATAACAACAAATTCTGCAAACGACCATAAACTCAAAAAAATAAAGATTTATGCAATTAACTTTATCTCGTTCAACAACTCATCCAAAACTTTTATGTATTCAATCCCTCCCTTCTCTATTTTGTCCATGATTTCTTCCAACTCCTTTGTCCTCTCTTCACAAATTAGGTTGTAGTAGTTATTTTTTAGGTAATTATAGACCTCAATACCCAATTTTGTTGGAATTATTTTCCCCTTATCCTTGCTTTTTAAAACATACTTCCTATCAAATAGTTTTTTGACGATTTGGGCATAGGTTGAAGGTCTTCCAATACTCCTCTCTTTCATCAATTTAATAACCTCTCCTTCATCATACAAAGATACTTTTGGAACCTTTCTGATGGATTTTTCAATGATTTTTAAGGTATTCTTTTCTATTTTTGGTAATTTTCTAAGTTTTAAGTTGTAGATTTTTGTCCATCCATCGTATATTATACTTATATATCCCTCAACCTTTGCATCCAAATCCTTTATATTTATCTCTTCATACTCAACTTTGCATTCCTTCATTTGAGATGCAATAAATCTCCTAAATATCAAATCATAAATTTTTATGTGGTTTTTTGTTAGGTAGATGCTGTTATTTTTTATAAATTCAATCAATTCAGATGTATCCATTGGTTTTGTTGGTCTTATACACTCGTGTGCCCCTTCCATGTAGTATTCTCTATTTTTTAGGTAATCCTTCATATTGTTGAGTTCTAAATACTCCCTCGCTATTCTCATCCCATCCAAAGAAACCCTTGTTGATGATGTTCTGTGATATGTGCAGTTGTGTGAGATAACTCCATTGGATATAAAATTTTGGTTATTTTTAATGCTTAAATCATAGACATACCCATTATAAGGAATATCTTCCACTTTTTTAACTCTAACAAATGATATATCCCCATAGACAATCTTTTCTAAAAATTTCTTATATTCTGAATTATTTGCATATCTTAGCACTGTCTTTAATTTTTCTCTTGGGATATTATTTGTTTTCTCTTTATACCAATTTTCAATGTGTATTTTGGTATCTTTTAGGATTTTTTTTCTTCCTTTTTCAAATGTTAATTTCCCAAATATTTCTTTTACTGGCAATAAATCACATTCAAATCTTTCTCCATGTTCCTTCCTATATATTCTATAACAATTCACGAAAGTCTCTTTTCTAATCCCCAAATATCCTGCAATTTTCTCCTTAAAGGTCTCTAATGACTTATTGCTTATTATTAAGGAATAAATTTCTTTATTTTTGTGTATAGTATTTAAGATACCAATTGAGTTTAGGTAAATCCCTATCTTCTCTAAAACATCTTTTCTTTTTGATGTTAAAATCATTCTTAAGTTATGTTTTTTTGCCTTTTTATCATAAAGTAGGGAGAAGCATCCATCTGTATCGAAATATCCGGCAATTAATGCATTTATACAACTCTCTGGAAGAGAGAAAATAATTCCATTTAGTTTTCCATTCCTCATACCTAATTTTTTCAAAATTTCAGCAATAATTGGATTTGAAATAATTACTTGGCTACCAGAAATCCAATTATGTAAGAATGGGAATGTATCATCTAATATTCTTTTAACATCCTTTAATGGTGTTTGTGCAATCTTAATTTTGCTATCCTGAATACTTCCATCTCCTAACACCAAACCAGCAAAATACCAAAACTTTTCATCTAACTTAAATAATGGAATTTTCTTAGTTCCTGCAACACTTTTATATATGTATTTTGCCTCTTTCTCAACATCATCCAAATCAAAATCCCATTCAATTAAATATTTTAATGGAACTCTTCTGTTTCTCAAATATTTATATTTTGTGCTTGTTTTAATATCATTTCGGATAAATTCTGCTATTTTTTCAAATATGGTAGAGTTTTCATCAAACTCTATTAACACATCTGTAATACCCAAATATTTCAGAAGATTTAATAGGGAAATTGGCTTCCTTTCAACTTTATAGTTAAATGGCATTGCAATGTAATCATTTTCTTTAATATCTTTTGCAGGAATCCACCTTAGTTGAGAGTCTCTTAGAACTAATAAGCAATGGTCTGGAGTTGCTTTTAACTCATAATTATTTGATAAGGTAATTTTTCTTAGATTTCCAATGTATTTCAATTTCCAGAATTTAATGGCTGTATCTCTTTTTATTGATAAATTATCTAAATTTAATGATAAAATATCTTTCTCTTTAGCATTGATAATATCCTCAATTGTCTCAATTCTTCCATCCCCTAACACAACATAGGTATCTGGGGTCAAACATAGCCCTAATTCAAACAACTCTTGAGCAATTTTCATGACTTCATCACTACTAAGTCCAAACCTCTTTGTTGCCTCCTCTAAAAGTGTGTCTGTTGTAAATGGTGGATTTGGATAAATGCCCTTCTCATAAACATTTACCTCAACATCAACATAATCTTTATCCTTAAATCTCTTGGCAATTTCTTCATCAACAATTGTTCCAAATGAGATATCATTTTCCAATTTTAGGTAGAGATATGGAACTTTTATTTGATACTCATTGTATCTATCAATAATCCACCCCAAAACTGGCGTTTGAACCCTTCCAGCAGATAAGTAGGTGTTATTAAATGCATCCCATAACTTTTTACTCAACTCAAACCCAATCCACCTATCCTCAATCCTCCTAACAACTTGCGCCCTTACTTTATTCTCATCCAATAATAACTCTTCGCTTTTGCCTTCTTTAACCATTTTTATTGCGTTCGTTATTGCTCTCTTTGTTATCTCATTAAACCCAATTCTAAAGATATTTTTGTTGAATGGTTTTAGGTTTAGATATATATCATACCCAATCTTCTCCCCCTCAACATCAATATCCGTTGCTATAAATACAGCATCAACTTCACTTGCCAAATCCCTCAATATCTCAATGTTCTCCTTTGCATCGTGAATAACTATATCTCCATTGGTTCTCTCCTTAATTCTTTTAATTAACTCCTCAATATTCTTTTCATCAACAAATTGCTCCCCATTTATCCTCTTAATTGTTCCATAAATTGGAATGTATGAATTATTGCCTACTAATACCCCATGATAACCCTCTTTTGTTACCAAATCAAATATATGCCCACCGCTTGCAGTTATAATCAAATTCCAATCCCCAATACAGACCTCATAAACCTTCTTATTGTTTATTCTCCTAACAGATGGCTTTCCAAAGAAATTTGCAATCGTCCTTGCTTTGTTAGGGCTTTCCACAACCATCAACGCTGATTTTAATAAATCTGGCACTTTATTTTTCTCTTTGGTCTCTTTCAACTTTCTCCTATCTTCATCAATCTTCTCTATCAATTTTTCAACATCAATCTCATCAATCCTCTTAAATTCACTCTCATACATGAATAGCATATACTTCTTTAAACCCTCAAACACCTCTGCATCATCAACTAAAACAATTGAAGCCCCCTTAATTAACCCATTTTCAGTCATCCTTGATGTTCTTCCAGATGTTTGAATGTAGGTCTTTACATCGGGGATTAGTAGATAGTATTTATCTTCTTCTTTCCTCAATGAGAAGTTTTTTATTTTTAGTGTGTTTTTTACTAATTCCATTAATTCTTCTTTATTCAATCCTTCAATGCTTATATTTTCATCTTCCTTTTTAAGTGTCTCTTCCAAATCAGTCTTAAACTTTGGAACCCCGTAGAAGATGCAGTATCTTATCCTCTCTGGAATATCCAACCCTCTAACCAAAACACCATAATATGATGCCACTCCAATTAAAACATCAATCTCTCCATTTTTAAACTCCTCAAACCCTTTCTTATCTTTTGAATGGATTAATTTTGCCTTTACACCATTTTTAATTAAAAATTCCTCAATCTCCTCTGCCTTTTTTAACCCATAATCAATAGGAACAAACACAATGCCCCCATCGCCAAATATCTTTATGTATTCCAAAATTTTCTCCAAACTGAGGTTTTCATCATAAATATCTTCAACATCCCTCAACTTACTCATTCCATACCCAATTTCAAAATCCAAAAGTTCCCTATACAACTTTACCTTATCTCCGTAGGATTTTCCAGTGGCAGATGCAACAATCATACATCCGTGGTCTATTTTGCTAATCATTTCCTTTAATTTTTCCCTTTCTTTTAACGCATCTTCTATCTTCTTTTTTCTTATTAAATAAAGGATGTTGTATGCCTTCTTAATAATCTCATCACTAAACCCTAAAAGTTTTAAACTCTTATCTATATTCTTAGATGCCTTTAAAAACGCATCAACGTCATCAATAAAAACAAAATCAAACTTATCATCTATTGGATTTTTTGATAGATAATTTGATGTTGTGATTAATATGTTATAGTCCTTTTTCTCAATCTTTTCCTTTGCTAATCTCTTCTCTTCAGATGAAAGTTCAGAATGGTAGGCAACAACGTTAACCTCTATCCCCGCTTTATTTGCCATGTTTATGATTTTTTCGTATGTTTGCCTAACTAACAAAGTCGTTGGCAAAATGATGTATGACTTTTTGTTTTTTGTTGCAAAGTAAATTGCCGTAATCATCCCAAATACGCTCTTTCCCACACCAGTTGGTGCAACTATTGAAAAACTCTTGTTCTTTAATACCCTCTTTGCCCACATCCTTTGTATACTCAACAATTTAAATCCACAACGCTCTGCAACATTCTCCAATTCCTTTAATTCATTTTTTAATTTGCAATAGTCCTCTAGTGCTTTCAATGTGTTTTTCTCTGCCAAATATTTGCAGATATTGCTAACTGAATCATCTTCCATACAATTTTTGCATGTCAATCCTTTATCTAACCTTAAACTTTCTATATCACTGTGGCAATTTGGACATATATTTTTGAATATTATTGGTATCATGTTCCCCCACCAAAATTGGCAAATATATAGTTGTTTGCGAAATTTATGTTACGTATTAGGCATAATAAAATTTCTGAAAGAACGATAAATTAAGCGTAGAATTTCAAATAGGTCTTAGTTCATCCCTCTATTTTATTAATGATTATGGTCACATATAACGCAAACAACTATACTTTTAATATTAGATTTTTAAATTAAATTTTTAAAATCCTCCTATATGCCCTTTTATTTATAACCTTTTCTGTTTAGGTGGGAGTATGTTTGAGGATGACAAAAGAAGAACCTTAATGAAACTTGAACTTGCCATAAAAAGCAATCTTGTGGATGAAGAGATAATTCCAATAGTAAATAAGATTAATGAATTGGATGATTATTACACAACGAGTAGTTGCATTGGAAGATGCGGGATAATGGAATTCCCAAAGGGGAAAAATGCAAAAATCCATTCGAGGTGGCTTGGAAAGTGGCATCATTATGCAACTTATGATGAACTATTTGAGGCATTAAGCAAAAAATCCGATGATTTTGAATTGATGGTTTTTGTTATGAACTCTCCAATATTGCACATAGCAGCAAAAGACATAAATTCAGCAAAGAAAATGGTAGAACTTGCCATACACAATGGATTAAAGGCATCATCCATAAAATCAGTTAGCGATAAGAGGGTTATTGTGGAGATACTTGGCACATATAAGATAGATGCTCCAATTGGAAAAGATGGAAAAATCCTTGTTAATGAAGATTACTTGAAGTTTTTATTGGATATGGGAAATTTTAAATTAAAAAAATCTCGAGAGATTTTAATGAGGTGGTATGAGAAACTTGAAGAATTAAATAAAAAATAAAATAACAAAAATTTATATGCTTCAATTTTAAATGTTGTTGTCATGTCTAATTTTAAAATAGGTAATTTCTCCATTAAATTTGTTGAAGTTGTGAATTAGAATCCAACGCAAACAACTATATATATCCTCACATTTCTAAATATTAATGTAGATTATTTTTGAGGTGTAGAAGATGCTTAAAGAATTATTAAAAAATGCGGATCCAAAAGATTTGTTACCATTTGCAATGGCTATCCACATTTTAGTAAATAAACTTCCAGTAACGGTAAGGAGCAAAGAAAAACCTGGTATTAGGTTGGAGAAGGGAGATGTTATTGATGACAACTATGAGGGGTATGTGTTAAAGTTGGCAATTGAAACTGGGGAAATTTTGAGAGTTACTCCAGTTGTAGGACCATATAAAGGACTTCCAGTAATTATTGTGCCTATAAAGGATGGGGACGAGGTTTTGGGGGCAATTGGTGCAGTTGATGTCACCGCTGGAATATTTGAGGACGTTTTATTATTGGCAAGAAGAGCAGAGTTGTCCAAGTTTTTACCTGAAGATGCATTCCCAAAATAATTTATTGTGGTTGAAAGACCATACGAAAAATTTAAAAATACGAACGTTTCATTTGCTTTATAATTAATTTTTTAGGTGATAGTGTGAAAAAGGTGTTTATATTTCCCCCAAACAGTTTAATACTGGGAGATTTGGTTGAGAGGTTTGGTCATAAGCCACTAATGCTAAACAATGTAATTGGAGAAAAGGTTAGGAGTGCTGAGATAGACAGTCCTCCATTAAACATAACTGATGAGGATCCAAAGAAAGGATTAAAATATGCTGCAATTGAAGTCCCTTCTGGAGTTAGAGGAAGATTATCATTAATAGGGCCGTTGATAGAAGAGGCAGAAGCAGCAATTATAATGAAAAATGCCCCAATTGGCTTTGGATGTGTTGGATGTGAGAGAACAAATGAATTAACAAAATATTTAATTAGGAGAAAGGGTATTCCAGTTTTAAATGTGGAATATCCTAAAACAGAGGAAGAGGCAAAAATCGTAGTTAAAAAAATTGCAGCATTTTTAAAAGAATTGGAGGGGAATAATGGAGTGTCCGAATAAAGAGAAAAACCTAAACAGATGCAACTGCTCCTATCCATCATGCTCAAAAAAAGGTTTGTGTTGTGAGTGTTTGCATTACCATTTAAGAAATAGGCAACTACCTGCCTGCTGTTTCCCAGATGATGTTGAAAAAACCTACGACAGAAGTTTTGAGAAGTTTGCAAAGCTTGTTTTAGAAGGTAAGATTTAATTCAATTTATTTTCCTTTTTTGTTATTTTTTAATTCTAAGGGATGGGTATGGAGAAGATAGAAATTTTAAAGGAAAGGTTAAATAAAAATGCAGTTGTTACGGAAATAGCGAAAGAAAAAAGTCCATTTAAGGTTTTGATTTCAACAATTTTGAGTGCGAGGACAAAGGACGAGGTAACAGAGGAGATTTCAAAGAGATTGTTTGGGAAGGTTAGGGATGTTGATGATTTGCTAAAGATTGATTTGGAGAAATTGGAAAAACTCATTTATCCTGTTGGATTTTACAAAACAAAAGCAAAAAACTTGAAGAAATTGGCTAAGGTTTTGAAGGAGAACTATAATGGGGAAGTTCCAAATGAATTGGATGAAATTTTAAAACTCCCTGGTGTTGGGAGGAAGACGGCGAATTTGGTTATAACTTTGGCTTTTGATGATTATGGGATTTGTGTAGATACCCACGTACATAGGATATGCAATAGATGGGAATACGTTGAGACAGAAACCCCAGAAGAGACGGAAATGGAGTTGAGGAAAAAACTGCCAAAAAAATATTGGAAGATAATAAATAATTTGCTCGTTGTTTTTGGAAGGGAAGTTTGCTCTCCAACTCCAAAGTGTAGGAAGTGTTTTGAGGAGATTAGGGAGAGATGTCCATATTATAAAAAGATTGTATATTTTGATGAGGTTTTGAAAAAATATGGATTTGAGAAGGTATCAAAAAACAACATTCCACCTGAAAAGGGTACCTATATTTTAAAAATCAAACTCAATAGGGGGCGGAAAATAAAATTTGGAAATAAAGAGGGGTTTTTTAGGAAAGGTTATTACTTCTATGTTGGTTCCGCCCTTGGAAAAAGTATAAATTTGAAGAATAGGATAGGCAGGCATTTAAAAAAGGAAAAGAAAAAGTTCTGGCATGTTGATTACCTTTTGGAGTTTGGGGATGTTAAAGGCATATATGTCTCAAATAAAAGTTGTGAGTGTGACGTTGCAAAGGATTTAGCTGAGATATTTAAGTGTGTTGAAGGCTTTGGATGTTCTGATTGTAAGTGTAGGAGTCATTTGTTTTATTTGCCATTGTGATGCTTTTTTTACTTATGTAAAGAGTTTAGCTAATTATTGTTTAAATACCTTGCAAAACGATAAATTTATATATATCTTATCAATATACAATTTAACTAAATAACACTTTTTGGACAATTAGTAACATTTTACAATTGGAAGATTTGGGGGATATGATATTGTTAATTTGTTTGGGGATGGTGGGCTAATGAAAGGAGAAATAAAAACTCTTGATGAATATTTAAGTCAAAATATTGGTGGTAAAAGTGAAAGAAATCATACAAAAAAATCTAAAAGTTTTGTATTTGAGGTTCCAATTTACCATGATGTTTGGATGGACAATGCATTGGAAAACTTTTATCGAATTTTAAAAAAGATAGGTAATGAAGACTTTAATGTCTCACTAACCAGTGATAAACTAATCTTTGAATTTGATAATTTTGAAGGGTTTAAAAATGTATTAATTCAACAGATAAAGCATAAATATAAAAATATGATTGTAATGGGGGAAGATAAAAAAACAAGAGGTGCAAAGGAGATTAAAAAGGACTTTATTTTACTTCAAGAAGGTAAAAAGGAAGGTGGAACTGTAAAATTAAAAGAGGAAGTATTTGACTGGAATAAATTGCCTAAGATATTAGATGAGTTAAAAGAAAATAAAAAAGGAGATAAAATCTGTATAATGTGTGGAGGCAGGTATAAAAAAAGTTATACATTAAAACAGGCAATTTATCCATTTGTAACAAAGAATAAAAGCTTAAGTGGGATTAGAACTATTAAATCACTTCCAGAGTATCATAAAAACTTATGTTTAATGTGCTATTTGTTGGGAGTTTTAGAATGGACTGATGAGGGACTCTTATATCATACATTGGGAAATGAGAAGACATTCTTATTTCTTCCAATATTTGAGGACTTAATCGAACTTAACAAGTTTAAAGAAGAAACATTAAATGCAGGAATCCTAAATATTTCAGGAAGGTATGGAAATCTACTTAAAAAACCAAATTATAATGAAATTGAAAAAACTTCTGGAGAATACACCACTTTATTAGCATTCTATGAAAAGTTTATTGTTAATGTGAAAGAGAGTGAGATATTATGCAATAAGTGGGGAGTGTTGCATATTCCAATAAAAAGCAAAGTCAAAAACGTCAAGTTTGAGACAATAAATGTTGATAAGGGAATGTTGGAGGTGATAGGAAAGTTAGTAGAGGAAAATTACTTAATTTATGACGGATTTGTTAAAGGAACATTCTTTAAAAAGTATAATAACAAAAAATTCACAACTGACTGGGACTTTACTCACGAAATTAGAGAGAATTTATCAAAATCTCTATTGATAAATGATTTTAGAACTTTTTCAAAGCAGTTAATGCCAAGAAAGGGGGGTTTTGTTATCTTATCATCAGATGCTTATCAAATTTTAGATGAACTTATCTATCTATGGAGGTTGATAAATATGGGAATTCCTAAGGAGAAATTAGACACGATAAAAAGTGTTGGGAACATTATTGCAAAAATATCTCTTGGAAATTCCTCTCTATTGTATAAACTTGATAAAGTTAGGACTATTGAAGAATTTTGGAGTGTTTTAAGGGAAATATCAAGAAAAATGGCTGGAATGGAAAAAGATGAGCTTAGAGAAATAAAACCAACTGCAATAGATGAACTTATAGTTATGGTTAAAGAACATGAAAAAATCTGGAAGGAAATTAGAGATTTGTTAGTTATATACTCATCCATGTATCTTGCCATCAAAAAATTGAAAAAGGAGGGGGATTAGATGAGAGGTATAGAGATAGTTTGGCTATCAAAAACTGATTTAACAAACCTAAACTCTGGCGAAGGGGAGAGTAATTTTATTGATGTCAAGAAATTTAAGAAAAATGGAGTAGAATATCCTTACGTCTCAGGGCAGGCCATGAGGTATTATATAAAAGAGGCCATTAGAAGGAATTTAGATGAGAATGAATTTATGTGCATTCCAGATGATAAAGGAGAAACTTGTAGAAATATAAAAAACTGTATAGGATGTGACCTCTTTGGATTCATGAAGCCAGAGAAAGATGTTGGAGCAAGAACAAGAGTCTCACCAGTAAAGGTATCACCAGCAATAGGGTTATTGCCATTTGATGAAAATTCAACAGTTGATTTTTTAACAAGAAGATATAGAGGGGGAGAAAAAGCAGAGGGGGATATAGTAAATGTTGAGATTGGAGTTAATATCTACAAGGTAGGGGTAGCAATCGATGTTAAAAGGGTTGGAGGAGAGGAAAAGATTGAAAATGGAACTATTAAAGTTGATTACTGCGTAAATAATGAGGAACGCAAAAATAGGATTTCAAAGGTTATTGAATCATTAAGATACTTGTCAGATTACTCAAAGCAGGCAAGATTATTGACTGATTTCACACCAGATTTCATAATAATTGCATTTCAAGACATATATTCCCATAGATTGCAAAAGACAATAGATTTGAAAGGTAATACGATAAATGTTGATTTATTAAAAGTAATTCTTGAAGATGTTTCAGAATATTCACCAAAAATATTTGTTGGGCTTGTTCCAAACTTCTTTGAGAATGAGGAAGATGTTAAAAAGCTATTTGAAGATTTAAATATAGAAGTTAAAGCTCCTCATGAGGCAATAAAAGATGCATTGAGCTATTTAGGGGAAATTAACTTATAAATTGGTGTTTCTATGTGGGGGTTGAAGTTTAGATGTGAGGGAATATACTTTGTAAGTTTTAGGAAGCCAGTTACAACCTCTTTATCTTTAACCTACAAACTTCCCCCATTTACAGCAATTAGGGGAATGATAGGCAACACCTTAGGAATGCCAAGAGATTCATTTGAGATTCAAAATTGGTTTAAGATTGGGATGAGAGTTGAAGGCAAAATAGAGATTGGTAGAGAAATGGCTAAATTCTTAAAGATGATTTCAAGAAAATCATGTTATAGATGTGAGAGTTGCGGATTTGAGAAAATATCTGACTCAAAGCCAAAAAAATGTCCAAACTGTGGAAAAGAGAATATTATAAAAGTAGAGAAGGTGATTTATGAAAGAAGCTTTCCTTCCTCACCAATGCATAGAGAGTTTCTAATAATGCCAAAGTATTGGATTTATCTTGTGGGGGAAGAGAAGAAAATAAAAAAGATTTATAATGCCTTAAAAAATCCAGAGAGACCTTTATATCTTGGAACTTCTGATGATTTGGTAGATGTTGAGGTATTTGAGCCAGTTAGAGTAAGAGAAGTTGAAGAAAATCAGATAAATAGTATCTTAGACGGAATTCATGAAAATTGCATACTTGAAAAACTGCCATACAAGTTTATTCCAATAAAAGACAAGAAAGGTAACTTAAAAGAGGTTTATTCTGAATATAAACTTGTCTCTATTCCAACAAAGTTTCCATATTTGTCTGAAAAATCTTTAAAAGTTTGGGACTTTGGAGATGAGTTTATTAGGGTGTTCTGATGATTCTTGCCAAAAGAGAAGGAAAGGTTTTTCAGACATTGAAGGGACATACCTACGATGCATTAAAAATCTATAAAGAATATCTGGAAAGAAATTTTGATGTAGTTGATGATTTCTGTAATAGATGGCAAATCCCCACTGAAAAATTTATAAGAAATACTTTTTTCACCATTTATTTGCATGATATTGGAAAAATAACGGAGGAATTCCAAAACAACATAAAAATAGGAAAGAGAAGCAATAAACATCCTCATCCACTTTATGTACTCCCAATTATAAACAATATTGAGTTTGATTATCTACTCGATATCCCAATTGAAGTTTTTGCTATATTATCTCATCATACACAACTTTATGATAACTTATATGCTGATTATCAACAATATAAAAAAGGGACTTTTTTAATAGAAGAGATTAAAAATTTCATAAAAAATTCCAAAGATGCTTATTATTCTCTTGGATTTTCAAAGTTTTTTGAATTTGAGGAATTAGAAATAAATAAGATTCCAAAAGATGCAAAACCTTTAGAACTACACAAACTGAGAAGGAAATATTGGATAGAGACAAATAACTATATTAAATCACTAAGTTTTGATGAAAAAATAAAAATAAAATCAATATTTTCATTTATGTTTTCTATCCTTCAATTGTGTGATGATTTTGCAAGTTTAAACTTTAGTGAATATGCAAAGGATAAAGAAGGAACTTTTGATGATGTTTTGGAAAATTCAAAGATTTATGTTCCAACATTGAATATTGAAAATCCAATATCATTTATATTAAAAGATTATGAGCCATACAAATTCCAAAAAGAACTTTACAACTCAAAAAATAAGTTTGTTATGTTATTTGCCCCTTGTGGGAGAGGAAAAACTGAAGGAGCATTACTTTGGGCATTGAATGCATTAAAAAACTTCAAAAGAAACAAAATCATCTTAGCAATGCCCACACAAGTAACAAGCAATGCAATGTATGACAGATTAATAAAGATTTTTGGAGAAGAGAATGTTGGACTATTCCATGGAAAGAGCTTTATAAAATTGAAGGACTCAAAAGAAGTAGGGGATGAGGAGGACTTAGAGGAAATTATGGATGAAAACTTTAAAGGGAATGTGTTTTTCAAACCAATAACGATAACAACCATTGACCACGTTATATGTTCTTTTGTTCATGGATTTTCTCAGGCAGATTTTGCTTTAGGGAATATCCAGAGTTCAGTTATAATCTTTGATGAAGTCCACTACTATGAAAAATACACATTAGAGCATTTATTAACTCTTTTTGATATTTTAAGGAAAATGGATATTCCTCATTTACTTATGAGTGGAACACTGCCAAGCTTTTTAATTAACTGTCTTGAAGGTTATGAGATTGTAGTTGATGAAGATGGATTAAATTATAAACCTTTTAAACTTGAATGTTCAGAAAATCATTTAATTTGGAAAGAAGATGGTGAATGGAAAGTTAATGAAGACATAATCAATGAAATAATAGAGAATTATAAAAAAGGGCTTTCTCAGGCGATTATCTTAAATACCGTTGAAAGGGCAAAGGAATTTTATAAGGCAATAAGGGATAAAGTTCCAGCAATTCTCTATCATTCCCAATTTGCCTATAAGGATAGAGTTAAAAAGGAAGCTGAAATTTTTAATTTGGAAGAGATGAGAAAAATCCTAAATAAACCTTATGTTATTGTTGCCACACAAGTTATTGAAATCTCTCTTGATATATCCGTTGATATTATGTATTCTGAGTTATCTCCACCAGATGCACTTGGGCAGAGGGCTGGAAGATTGCATAGAAAAGGAAAAAATTGGAAAGAGAATGGAAAAGAATACAAATTGAAGATATTTTTCCCTTATAAACACTTACCATATAACAAAGAATTAATTGAAAAAACAATCAACTACATAAAATCTTATGGGAAGCCATTAACCTATAGAGATATTAAAAATTTTGTTGATGATGTTTATAAAGACTATAATCTTGACACTCCAAGCGATTTAAAACTATCTTTTGATGAGGCAATATTATTTGGAAGACATTGGACAGATATAGCAACAGAGGATGAAGAAGGAAAGTTCTTTAGAGTAAGGGATGAGAAATTTATAAAGATTGATGTAGTTCCTCAAGTTTATTTTGATAGATTAGGAGAAGATGCATTAAAAACAGAATACTTAGCAAAAATTCCTTTGTATTTAATTATGAATGAACTAAAAACAGGGGAATTATCTCATTTTCAACAATTTGAAAAGAGAATAGGAAGAAAATCCAGAAAATATTGGATTTGTTCTTTTAAATATACTTATGAAATTGGATTTGATTATAAAGAGGAAGAGGAATTTGAAGACATTTTATGAGGGAGAGAGTATGGATGAAGAAGAATACGTTGAAGAAACCTTATTCATTAGAGGCATTGAAATAAACTACCTCTTTATCTGCAAAACAAAACTCTGGTATTTTGCAAAAGGCATAACTATGGAGCAAGAGAGTGATTTTGTTGATTTGGGAAAATTTCTGCATGAGAAGAGTTATTTTGGGGAAGAAAAGGAGGTTCAAATAGGGACTATAAACATTGACTTCATAAAGAGAAAAAATATCATTGAGGTTCATGAAGTCAAAAAGGGAAAATCCATGGAGAAAGCCCATGAAATGCAGGCGTTGTATTATCTCTACTATTTAAAAAGATATGGCATTGAAGCAAAAGCCATCCTTAATTATCCAAAACTTAGGGAAATAAAGGAAATAATCTTGGATGGGAGGGAAAAAGAGGTTGAAGATGCCATAAAAGAGGTTGAGAAAATAAAATCTATGCCAAATCCACCAAAACCAAAGAAATCCAAAATTTGCAAAAAATGTGCATATTATGAGTTATGCTGGATTTAATCGGGGGAAAATATGAGGAAAAAGGCATTAACACTTCTCTCTGATGGATATCTTTTTAGGAGAGAAAATACACTTTATTTTGAAAATGCAGATAAAAAGAAACCTTTAGCAGTTGAAGGAATTTATGACATCTACATTTATGGGAAAGTAAGCATAAGCTCTCAAGCACTACATTATTTAACACAAAAAGGCATAGCCCTCCATTTCTTTAACCACTATGGATATTATGATGGGAGTTTTTATCCAAGGGAATCTCTCCATTCTGGAGATTTGGTTGTAAAACAAGTGGAACATTATTTAAATCCCGAAAAAAGATTAAACCTTGCAAAACTTTTTGTTATTGGTGGAGCAAAGAATATGGAAAAGAATCTGTCAAAATTTGGGGTTAAGGTTAAATTTGATGATTTTTTAGAGGAACTTAATGATGCAGAGAAAATCACCGAGATTATGAATGTTGAGGGGAGGATGAGGGAGGAGTATTATAAATTATGGGATGGGACACTGCCAGATGAATTTAAAATTATCAAAAGAACAAGAAGACCACCACAAAATGAGATGAATGCTTTAATAAGTTTTTTAAATTCCCGTTTATATCCAACAATAATAAGCGAACTCTACAACACTCAACTAACACCAACAATAAGCTATCTCCACGAGCCAAGTGAGAGAAGATTCTCTTTGGCATTGGATTTGAGTGAAATTTTCAAGCCAATAATTGCCGATAGGATAGCAAATAGGTTGGTTAAGCAGAGGATTATTAAGAAGGAGCATTTTAGGGATGATTTGAATGGCGTGTTGTTGAATGATGATGGAAAAAGGATTGTCCTAAAGGCATTTAATGAAGAGATGGAAAAGAGCGTCAAACACCCAACATTAAAAAAGAACGTTACAAAAAAGAGGTTGATAAGGTTAGAGGCATACAAGTTGATTAAGCATTTAACTGGGCAGAAAAAGTATATGCCATTGATGGCGTGGTTTTAGATAATATCATCAATGGGATTTTTCTCTATTCCATAAATTTCTCTACTTGGTTTTGATTTGAGTTTGTAGATTATTATTGAGTCCTCATTCTCATCAATTATATTTAAAAGTCCGTCTTTTATCCTTTCAAATTCTGCTTTTGTTATTTCCCCTTCGAATACGCTATTTTGAACCCAGTTTAAATATTGTCTGAGAAATTTTTTGACTTTATTAACTCTTGAAACATTCACATCATAAACTATAACAACATACATGCTATCATCTATTCAGTTTAAAAATCCTTAATTTATTTTTGTCTTTTTTTATTTTTAAGAGTTGTTATTCTTTGTTTCCATCCCCCCAGGGTCTGATTTTAACACAATATTACTATTAACTGACAGTGTGATTACGATATTCCCTTCTTTATTAGTTCTTTACTACACTCTTTAACCACTTCATAAAACGATAGTCCATATTTGTATCTCAAATATTCTATGCAGTTTGATACTATCGCCATAAATCTAACGAATCCAATATTGCTCTTTTCAGACGTTAGATAGTTTCCTTCGATTTCTAAAATCGATTTATCTCTTCTATGCTTTTCTTCTATCTTTGGTCTCTTCATATACTCGCTTATTATGTTCTCTGCCTTCTTTTTATGGTTTGTAGAGACCAGATACTTAGGTTTTTTCTGATTTTCCATCAACACTGCAACGATTTTAACTCTACCAACATCGGGAATATTCACGATTTTAGCAGATAATCTAAACTTTATTCCATTAATAGTCCTTAATTTAAGCTTTCACTTGAGTAGCAAGTGAGCAACGAAACCTTTAGGTTTTCGTCTAATTCTTTCTCGAAATCTTCCTAAACAATTCTTCTACCTTAATCTTCTTACCGAAATACTCGACTATAATGTTTTTCCTAAGTTTACCAATATATTCCATTCCCAATTCTTTAGATTTCTTCATAATTTTCTTTGTCGTTACAAAAGTGTCTCCTACGACCGTCCCGATATCTATGTGAAACAGAAATCTAATAATTTCAATAAAATAAAATTAAAAAATAATGATTAAAAACTTACTCCTTCTCCAATCCACACATCTTTCTTAAATCTTTTCCAACCTTCTCAATTAAATGCTCCTTCTCTAATCTTCTCATTGCATTTAAGTGTGGTCTTCCTGCAATGTTTTCTAAGCCCCATTCTTTTGCAAATTTACCTTCTTGTATTTCTTTTAAGATTTCTTTCATTGCTTTTCTTGATTCTTCATTTATAACTCTTGCTCTTCTTGTTAATCCACCGTATTCTGCGGTGTTTGAAACGTCGTTCCACATACCTTGTAATCCTTTTTGATATATCAAATCAACAATCAACTTCAACTCATGGCATGTCTCAAAGTATGCCATTTCAGGAGCATATCCTGCCTCAACAAGTGTTTCAAATGCTGCCTTAATTAACTCTGTAACTCCACCACATAAAACAACTTGCTCTCCGAATAAATCTGTTTCTGTTTCCTCTCTAAATGTTGTTAAAATTACTCCTGCTCTTGTTAAACCAATACCTTTTGCCATTCCTAATGCCATATCCAATGCATTTCCTGTATAGTCTTTCTCAACACAAACTAAACCTGGAACACCAAATCCTTCCTCATAAGTTTTTCTTACCATTGCCCCTGGTGATTTTGGAGCAACCATGATAACATTAACCCCTTCTGGTGGAGTTATTAGCCCAAAGTGAATGTTGTATCCATGTGAAAAACTCAATGTTTTTCCTTCTTTTAGGTAGGGTTTTATTTGCTCATTGTAGACCTTTGGTTGAACCTCGTCTGGTATAAGGATATGGATTATATCTGCTTTCTCTGCAGCCTCTTCTATTGTCATTACCTCATGTCCATCATTTATTGCCTTATTCCATGATGCCCCGTTTGGTCTTAAACCAACTACAACATTTAATCCACTATCTTTCATGTTTAAGGATTGTGCTCTTCCCTGACTTCCATAACCAATAACTGCTATTATTTTATCTTTTACTGCATCGTAAGTAGCATCTTTTTCATAGAATATCTTTACCATCATTCCACCTCATTTTAGTTTTTGTTTGATTCTTATAATTTATTGTGAATTTCAAAATAATTAATTTTGAATGATATTTCAAATATTTATTTCTTTGGCTTTAGTATCTTTGGCCCCCTAATGAGTGCTGTTAAACCGGTTCTTGCCATTTCTTTTATACCCAAAGGTCTAATCAAATCAATAAATGCATTTATCTTATCCTCATCCCCAGTAATCTCAACTGTCAAAGTTTCTGCACTCAAATCGACGATTTTCCCCCTAAATATGTTTGTATATTGGATAACTTGTGACTTTGCACTTTCTGTTGGAGCATATACTTTTATTAAACAAAGTTCTCTTTGAACCGTCTTTTTCTCATCCATATCGCTAACTTTTATAACATCAATGAGTTTATTCAACTGCTTAATTACCTGCTCAAGAACCTTATCATCACCTTTAACAACAATTGTCATCCTTGCTATTTCAGGATTTTCCGTTATTCCAACAGTTATACTCGCAATATTAAAACCTCTCCTCGTAAATAATCCTGAAATCCTCTGCAAAACTCCGGGTTTATGCAAAACCAACGCTGAGATAACATGTCTATGTTCCATTAAAATCACCATAAAAGTTATGTTTTATACCTCTGAGCGAAGCGAAGAGGTATCAGTGCGGGATGAAACGACGCGGCGTTGCGCTGAGATAACATGTCTATGTTCCATTAAAATCACCATGAGTAAGGTTGTCATCTTAAAACATTTAACTATGTTCCTTAATTTCTTCCCTAACATCCTTTATATCATCAAAGCATGCCCTTCTTATTTTAGGCTCCTCCCTAACTGGCTGAACGATATTCGTTAATCTTCCTCCAGGTGGAACCATTGGTAATGCTTCGCTCGGGTCTATTATAAAGTCCAATAAATATGGTTCATTGCTTTTTATTGCCTCCAATAATGCCTCTTTTATTTCTTCAGGATTTGTTATTTTTCTCCCTTTTATTCCATAACTCTCCGCTAACTTAACAAAGTCAGGACTCTCTCCCAAGTGAACTTCGCACTGCCTCTTTCCATAGTATAGGTTTTGCCACTGATAAACCATTCCAAGTGTTCTATTATCAAAGATACATATTACAATAGGTATGTCATACTCTCTTATTGTAGCGAGTTCTTGGGAGTTCATTAAAAACCCGCCATCTCCAGTTACTGCAATAACGTTATAGTTTGGTTTAGCAACTTTTGCCCCTATTGCAGATGGAAATCCAAAGCCCATAGTCCCCAAACCACCGGAGGATAAAAACGTCCTTGGATTCTTAACTTTAAAGTAGTGTGCAACCCACATCTGATTTTGCCCAACATCGGTGGTTATAATTGTTTTCTTTAAATTTGGGTCAATTTCCTTTAAAGCATCCATCAACTCCTTAACTATTCTTTGGGGTTTTAATGGCTTATCATCATACTCCATAAATGGAATTGATGCCTTTTTTAGTTCTTTAACCCTCTCCATCCATGATTCTTTATTCTTAATCTCACATCTCATTAAATTGGCTATTAAATCCCTCAATACAATCTTTGCATCTCCAACTATTGGAACATCAACCCTAACGTTCTTCCCAATCTCTGCAGGGTCAATATCAATATGTATTATCTTTGCATAAGGAGCAAATGACTTTATATCTCCTGTTATTCTATCTGAGAACCTACAACCAATTGCAATTAGAATATCACTCTCAGTAACACAATAGTTTGCTGCCTTTGTTCCATGCATTCCTACCATTCCAAGGGAAAGTGGATGATCCTCTGGAAAACTTCCCTTACCCATTAATGTTGTGCATACAGGAATCCTTGCAAGTTCTGAGAGTTTAATAAGTTCCTCACTTGCATTTGCAATATTTACTCCCCCACCTGCAATAATTACAGGTCTCTCTGCCTCAGCGATTAATTTTGCCGCTCTTTTTATTTGGAGTGGATGTCCTACTGTTGTTGGTTTGTATCCTGGTAAATCAACAATTGTTGGGATTGGATATTTGTTAATGTCAAATTCTCTCTCCTGAACGTCCTTTGGTAAGTCAATATGGACTGGTCCCGGCCTTCCTGTTGTTGCTATCTCAAATGCTGCCCTAAATGTTGAAGGAATATCCTCTGGTCTTTGGATTTGGAAGTTGTGTTTCGTAATTGGCATAAATAAACCAAGGGCATCTATCTCCTGAAATGCATCATTACCAATCAAATGAGTGGGAACCTGCCCTGTCAATGCTATAACTGGAGAACTGTCTGCATAGGCTGTTGCAACTCCAGTAACCAAATTAGTTGCTCCTGGTCCTGAGGTTGATACGCAAACTCCTGGTTCTCCACTCGCCCTTGCAAAACCATCTGCTGCATGTGCTGCTGCCTGTTCGTGCCTTGTTAAGATGTGGATTAAATCACTCTCATATAATGCATCATAAAAAGGCAACATTGCTCCTCCTGGATATCCGAAGAGTATCTTAACCCCTTCTGCCTCCAATGCTTTTATGATACCTTCTGCTCCTTTCATGACATCACCAAAAATAAAAACTATATCATGTGCGTTAAAGGTTGATAATAGCATAATATAAATTTATTGCTAATTTATTTTTATTTGGATTGGAATTAATCTTTATTATTTTAAAATTCATGAATGAAATTAATTTTAAAAATCATTTCATAACCAATAATTTGTAGTGTTTTGCTTATTGTTTATGATATATAATATTTATGAATGTTGGTGAAAGGTAAAATCTTTGCATTGTGAATTTAATTATCAATGAAATTAAAAAAGATAATAATCAATTTATTGTTTTTTAGAAATTTTATCAATAAACAACATATATATTTTGCAAACGACTATATTTAAATATTAATTAATGATATATTTATATCTTAGAATCAAAAGTTTAATTGGTGGAATTATGGTGGTTGCAGAAGTTTCAATAGTTCCAATAGGAGAAGGCCCAAGTGTCTCAAAGTATGTTAAAAAAGCAATAGGGGTTTTTAAAAAATACAACTTAAAAGTAGAGACGCATGCTATGGGAACAGTTTTAGAAGGAGATTTAGATGAGGTTTTAGAGGCATTTAAAGAAGCACATAGGACAGTTTTAAATGATTCGAAAAGAGTTTTAAGCACTTTAAAAATAGATGAAAGGAAAGATAAAGAAAATACCATGGAAAGGAAATTGAGAGCAATTGGGGAGTTATAAAAGAGAATAAAGGATATATATTTAATTATTTATATATTGTTATGTAAGGGTTATTAATGGAGGGCATTATGGAAAATGAAAATTTTAAAAAAGTTGTTGATATTTTGGCAAAATATAAAGATACTGACAAATTTAAAATAAAGGTTGGTAAAAATGGAGTTGGTATTGGCATACATAAAAGTGTGGAAGAAGAGTTAGAAAAACATG
Organism: Methanotorris formicicus Mc-S-70; assembly: GCF_000243455.1. NCBI lineage: Archaea > Methanobacteriati > Methanobacteriota > Methanococci > Methanococcales > Methanocaldococcaceae > Methanotorris > Methanotorris formicicus. The sequence goes on from NZ_AGJL01000005.1 coordinate 38,121, forward strand.
AAATTCCAAAAAGTGAAATAGAACTTGCTATTAGAAGGATAGTAGATATTCTTGGTAAAAAAATTACTGAAGATAAAGAACCCGAAGAAAATATTGAAAAATACGTGATTGAAAAATTATATTCCAATGAATTGAGGAAGAAGTATTTATTGTTACTAACTCAAATAAATCCTGTATTTGACAATATTGAAATTATCACTACATTAAAAGAAAAAGACGGAGTTTCTTTGAAATCTCATACTATAAAAATTTGAGTGTATTGATGAAGATATTAAAAAAATTAAAGAGAAATTGGATATTTAAGTCGATAAGGTGAAAAATGGATATACTGGATTACATATATTGGAAAAATTTAAAGTTAGAAGGGGAATAAGTAAAAATAACAAAGGGGCTGTTTTTCCTTGGAAAGTTGGAATTATTGGATTGTGCGACTATTTAGATGTCATGGTTAAATCTGATGACTTAATTCAATACATTGAGTTTTTAAAATATTATTTTGAGATTTTAGATAAATACAATAAAAATTTAGAAAATCATCCTGAAATTTTATTATTAAATAATTTGTATAAAAAATACGGAAAATCACTAATTGATTAAATTGGTGTTCATAAATGATTCTTGGCATACATGATGGACACAATGCAAGTGCCTCATTAATAGATAACGATAAAATCATCTATGCAATAAGTGAAGAGAGATTCACAAGAAAAAAGAACCAACGTGGATTCCCAAAAAACAGCATAGAGCATATTTTAAAAAATGCCAATATTGGGGATATTGAAGCTATTGCAATTGGCGGGATTTTTAGAAAGGGAAATAGATTGAGAGCATTAAAAAAATTCCAAGAAAAGATGCAAATTCCTACGCTTTACTTCCACCACCATCTTTGTCATGCATCCCTCTACCAACTGTCTAATTTTAAGGAATGTATAGTCCTCACTATCGATGGAGGAGGGGATGGATTATCAGCAACCGTTTCTATTGCAAATAAAAATGGCTTAGAAATTATTGCGCAGAGTGATTTGATAGATTCTGTTGGTGATTTCTACGCCTCAATAACTGAACTTCTTGGTTTTAAACCAATGGAGGATGAAGGTAAAGTTATGTGTCTTTCCTCCTATGACGGAAGTGACGATATTGATTTGAAGGTTATCGATTACAACCCAAAAACTAAATCTTTCAAAAATTATTTAGGCGTTATTGGGTATGAGGCAACAAAGGCATTAAAGAAACTCATTGGTTATGATGATTCGTTTGAATTTAAAGTTAGGGTTTCAAAATATGCTCAAAGGACTTTGGAAGATGTTGTTTTGAAGTTAATTAGGAGTTTTGTTGATGAAACTGGTATTGAGAATGTTGTTTTTAGTGGCGGGGTTGCTCAAAATGTCAAGTTGAATATGAAAGTTAATGAGATTGCAAACCTCTATATCCCCCCTTTTATGGGGGATGAAGGTTTATCTGTTGGGGCTCCCCTCTTAATGAAAAAATGCAGGATTGATTTAAAAAATACCTATTTGGGAATTGAAATAGATAACGATGAAATTGCCAATAAATTGGAAAGTGTTAAAGACAAATACAAAATAAGATATTTGGAAGAGGAAGAAATTCCAGAGGTTGTTGGAGATTTAATTGCAAATAATAAAATTGTCTGCATCTGTAGGGGAAAAATGGAGTTTGGACCAAGGGCGTTGGGGAATAGGAGTATAATTGCACTTCCAACAAAAGAAAATGCTGAAAAAATCAACAAAATACTTAAAAGAAGTGAATTTATGCCATTTGCCCCAACGATTTTGTATGAACATGTTGATGAATACTTAGAAAACCCTACATATAGCCCATTTATGACGATGTTGTTTAAAGTTAAAGAAGAAAGTAGGGAAAAAATTAATGGAGTTGTTCATGTTGACAATACAACAAGGCCACAAACGTTAAAAAGAGAGGTTAATCCTACATATTATGATATTATAAACCATGTTTTTGAGTCAAAAGGAGTTCCAGTTGTATTGAATACAAGTTTTAATATGCATGGAGAGCCAATTGTTGGAACAGTAGATGATGCTTTGAGGACATTTAGGTATGTTGGGGATGCTCTGTTGTTGGGAAACTATTTAATGGAGAAGATTTATATATAAATTAACACTGTTAAAAATTAATGATTATTATTCACAAAAACAACATAAAAAAGTGAAAAAATGAGATACAGTAGGCAGATTCTTATAAAAAATTTTGGAGAGAAAGGGCAGGAAAAACTTAAAAATGCAAAGGTTGCCATTGTTGGTGTTGGAGGTTTGGGATGTGCGGTTTCTCAATATTTAGCAGTCGCTGGGATTGGAGAGTTGATTTTAATAGATTACCAAACAGTTGAGATAACAAACCTAAATAGGCAGATACTGTATTGCGAGGAGGATATTGGAAGATTAAAGGTTGAGGTGGCAAAAGAAAAATTAAAATGCCTAAACCCAGAGGTTGAGATAAAAATCCATCCCAAAAAGTTGAAAGAGGAATTTATTAAAGATGTTGATGTTGTTGTAGATTGCTTAGATAATTTTGAGGGGAGATATTTGCTGAATGAGATTTGCGTTAGAAATAGGATTCCATTTGTCCATGGTGCGGTAGAAAATATGCACGGGCAAATAACAACAATTATTCCACACGAAACCCCATGTTTAAGGTGTATATTCAACTTAAAGGATAGAAATGAAACTTTACCTATATTGGGCTTTGCTGCTGGAACTGTTGGGACTATTCAGGCGGGAGAGGTTATTAAATTACTTTCAGGAGTTGGAGAGACACTAAAAAATAAACTACTCATCATAAACCTTGCAAACAATGAATTTAATATATTAAATTTGAAAAAGAATCCAAAATGTTCTATTTGTTCAAACTTGGAGGGATAAAATGATTAAAATAACAAAAGAGGACTTCAACGTTGAGGAAGAAGTAAAAAAATTGGTTGAAAAGCATAAAAGCATAGGTGGAGTTGTGACATTTGTTGGGATTGTTAGGAATGTGGGCATTAAAGATGGGGAAGAGAAGGAAGTTGAGAAGTTGGAGTTTGAATGTTATGAAAAAATGGCGATAAAGAAGTTGGAAGAAATTAGGGAAGAAGCAATGAAAAGATATAATATAATTGATGCAATAATAATCCATAGAATTGGAACTTTAGAGGTCGGGGAAAAAATCGTCTTAATATCTGTTGGAGCAAAGCATAGAAAAGATGCATTCCTTGCTTGCGAGTATTTGATTGATGAGTTAAAAAAAGTTGTTCCAATATGGAAGAAGGAATTTGCTAAAGATGGTTCTTATTGGGTGGAATAATAGTCGTTTGCGTTATAAATGGCTACAATCATCAAAATTAAAGAATAAATTGTATATTATCCAAATTATCTTCAATTTACCATTCTTTCAGAAATTTTATGTAAAATAAATAACATATATATTTTGCAAACCGACTATTTGGTGGATATGATGAATTTAATTGAGGAGAGAATAATAATAAAGGAAACAAACATGCTTTTGAAGGTAGATGATAAAAAATACATAAAATTGGCAAGAAACACAATCTTAAAAGAGAGGATGCAACTTGAAAACTACATATTAAAAAATCCCATATTTTTGACAACTTACGAGCCAATAGATGTGGAGGAAGATGCCCCAAAAATTGTAAAACTCATGGCAAAATCCGGTAAAAATGCAAATGTTGGACCAATGGCTGCAGTTGCAGGAACAATGAGTCAATTAGTAATGGAGAACTTATTAAAATACAACTCAAAGAATATCATTGCTGAAAATGGTGGGGATATAGCATTGAGGTGTGAGAAAGATATTGTTGTTGGGTTATTTGCTGGAGCATCCCCATTATCTGGCGAAGTTGGATTTAAATTGAAGAAGGAAAAAATTAAAAATGGATATGGCATCTGCACATCCTCTGGGACTGTAGGGCATTCAGTAAGTTTTGGAAATGCCGATGCAGTGGTTGTATTTGCAAAAGAAAGTAGTATAGCAGATGCAGCAGCAACAAGTATTGGAAACTATGCAATAGGAAAGGAAGATGAGGCAATAAATAGATGCTTAGAGAAGGCGGAGGAAATTGAGAATATTGATGGTGTTCTTGTGGTTGTTGGAAAATATACTGGAAAAATAGGAAAGATTCCGCAATTGGTTAAAACTGATAAAAAGGCAGTATTAAGCGAGTTTTTTGAGATGATATAAACGTTGGTTATAATTATGAATTTTTTGAACCTTAAAAATACATAAGTAAAAAATTTAGCAGGGATATTATGGAACTTTTTGAATTTTATGAAAAATCCATAAATGGAAAAATTGATTTTGAAGATGCTTTAAAATTATATGAGAATTTTGATGCTTTTGACCTTTTATACCTTGCATATAGGATAAAAAAGGCATTTAAGAAGAATAAAATTGACCTATGTTCTATAATCAATGCAAAAAGTGGAAAGTGTTCTGAAAATTGTGCATTTTGCTCCCAATCAATGTACCATAAAACAGACATTCAAGTTTATCCATTAAAATCTAAGGAAGAGATAATAAACAAAGCCAAAAAAATGGAAAAATTCTGCAGCAGATTCTCCATAGTCGTTAGTGGAAAATCTATAAATGAGGATGAGTTTGAGAAGGTTGTTGAAGTTATTGAAGAGATAAAAAAGCAAACGAAATTAAAGGTTTGTGCTTCTCTTGGAATTATAGATAAGGATAAATTAAAGGCTTTGAAGGAGTTGGATGTTAGATATCACCACAACTTAGAATCATCAAGGAATCACTTCAAAAACATCTGTACAACCCACACCTATGAAGATAGAGTTAAAACCATAAAAAAGGCAAAAAAATTGGGTTTAGAGGTTTGCAGCGGTGGAATATTTGGATTAGGAGAGGATTTTAAAGAAAGAATAGATATGATGATGGATTTGAAAAAATTGGATGTGGATAGTGTTGCTTTAAACATACTCCATCCAATTAAAGGGACAAAGATGTATAATTTGATTGAAAAAAATGAGATAAAACCAATATCTCCAATGGAGGCTATTAAAAGCATCGCTATTTGCAGAGTAATAATGCCAGATAAGGAAATAAGGCTCTGTGGTGGGAGAGAGTTTAATTTGCATGATTTGCAATGCTTGTCTTTACTTGCATTAGATGGGTTGATGGTTGGGAACTATTTAACAACAAAAGGTAGGGTTTTAGAGGATGATTTGAAGATGATAAAGGATATGGGTTTTATTTATTAAGTTAAAAAGGTGTTTTCATGGAAGAATTAAGGAAAAAATTAGAAAATCTAAAAAAATTCTTTAAAGGGAAAAAGGTTATTGTTGCATATTCGGGAGGTGTGGATAGTTCATTAATTGCAAAAATTGCCTCAGATACTACAGAAACTTTGGCTATAACCATTGACAACGGATTCTTTTCAGATGATGCTATAAAAAAAGCAGAGATTAGGGCAAAAAAATATGGGATTAAGCATGAAGTCATAAAACTTGATGCTAAAATGCATGAATTAGATGACCTCATCGCCCAACTAAAAAAGAATCCAACAAACAGATGCTACCTATGCAAAAAAATAATGGCAATTATCTTGGTTAATGAGAAAGAAAAATTAGGTTATGATTTAATTGTCGATGGCACTATATATGATGATTTATTTGAGGATAGACCAGGAATAAAGGCGTTTAGAGAACATGGGATAAAATCTCCACTGGCAGAATTTAAAATTTCAAAAAAGGATGTTTATGAACTTTCAAATTATTTGGACATAGAAATTCCAAAAAAAGAAACATGCCTTGCCACGAGAATAAGATTTAACCAAGAAATTACTGGGGAGAAATTGAAAAGGGTGGAGATGGCAGAGAAATTTTTATCAAAATACATAAAAGGGACCCTAAGGGTTAGGGATGATGATGGAATTGCAAGGATTGAGGTGGATAAGGACGAGATAGAAAAATTTTTCAGTGAAGAGTTTATTAAAATAGTCGTAGATGAATTGAAAAAATTGGGGTTTGAAAGAGTTAGTTTGGATTTGGAAGGATATAAAAGACCATTAAAAAATAATATTCACAAAAATATTTTATAATTTATCTTTTTTCCTTTTAATAAGATTCTCTAAATACCCAATTTCTTATAATTTCTTCATCAATTTCATTTAAAACTTTTTTAAATTCATTTATTTTTTTCATTATCTTTTTTGTTGCTTCATCAATAGCATTTGGATATTTTGATAGATACCATTTTTTCCTATCTTCAAAAGTTCTACCCCCATTTTCTTTAAATTCTTTCATTAATCCAGACATTTGCCCAACATTTTTTGATCTTGTTGCATGAGAATACATATTAGCAAGGTTTATTAATTGGGATGAATATTTTGGAAATTTTGGACTGGATAGTGATAGTAGATTTTCTAATTTCGTCATAAGATAATTTTGTTTTTTTATTCATAATTATCACCAAAATTTTCAAAAAAATAAAAATATGGGTAAAAAATAGGTAAAATATTTATTGATGCAATTTGAATCTCAATATTGCTGCCAAACCTTTAAATGCCTTTGATATTTGAGATCCTTCTTCTGTGTCTTTTGAAATTATGCACAATTTTGTTCCACTCATTTCACAGAGTTCTGACAGATACTCAATGAAGTCCTTTACTTCTTCTATTACCAATGTTCCTTCACATTGTGGACATGTTTTTTCCTTCAGTGCCTCTTCAAGTTTAGGTAGTTCGTCCTTTTTGATGTTTAACTCCTCAGTGTATTCGCAGTTGTTACACTTTATCCTAACTCTAACCATGTTTATGTCCTCTGAGACAATAAGGGTATCTACTGCCCCCATTATCAATGCATCAAGAACCTCTTTTTCACCATATACTGCCAATCCACCATCATCTTTAATTAATTCCTTAAAGAACCTCTGGACTACTTCCCTCTCTTTCATCAGTTCTAAGTCCTTCAGTAAGTGCTCTGCCTTACTTAACAATTCTCTAATTCCAAATTCCTCAGTATAGCATAAGTCAAAGGTATCTAAAACAATCTTTTTTAATTCATGGTGTAGATAATCTCCCTCCACAAACTCGTTCTTTGTATTCCCCGGACCTCCAACCAAGATTCCCTTTAACTGTTTCTTTTCCAATATTGGGAGGAAAACCTCTGTTGCATGCTCTCCAACCCTAACCATAAACTGGTGGGCAGCATCGTCAATAAGTCTCTCCAATCTTCTTGCGGACTGACCTCCTGCTTTAAATTTACCTGGAACTCCACTTGTTAATCTTTTCTGGATTTGAATGTTTTTTCCCTTTACTGTTGCTATTGTTGCCTCACTCCTATCAATTAAGATAATCCCAAAGGTATCTTTTTCTTCTAAGAAGTCCTCAATTGGTTCAGTGTAAAATTGGGAATCACATCTGTAAATGAAAGTTTTTATTGGTTCTGGAGGGACTAAAACGTAGGTTTCCATTTTTTCAGTTCCTGGACCTCCTCTTGGAACCATTCCAGCAAATATGATAACCCCTTTTTCAAGTGGGTCTTTTAAAAGTTTTAATCTCTGCAAGATGACCTCAATTGCTGATTGAACGTTTTTTCTTGTGCTCTTACTTTTGATGTTTGATGACTGAGATAATTCCTCTCTCAAATATTGAGCAACGTCAGATATCCTCCTTCCTGCTGGGATATACAAACTAATAAGTTCAGTTCCCTTTCCTTTTTTATTTTTAAGTTCCTGAAGTGTCTTTTTAAACGTATACAATTCCTTTGATTTATCCTCTTCCATTAAAATCACCCATACATGATATGATACAATTAAATAAAATCGATTCTAATAACGATGAAAAATGAAAATAACTAACTTCAATAAAATAATTGCATAAAAATCGACAAAATATATAAATATTATGGTTATATATATTATTTTTGGTGATATTTATGAAGAAAATAGAGGCAATAATAAGACCGTCAAAGTTGGAAGATGTTAAGAATTCTCTCAAAGATGCAGGATTTTTGGGTATAACCATATCTGAAGTTAAAGGAAGAGGTGTCCAAGGAGGAGTTGTTGAGAGGTATAGAGGAAGGGAGTACATTGTTGATTTACTCCCAAAGGTAAAAATTGAGATTGTTGTTAAAGATGATGATGTGGAAAAGATCATTAACATTATTTGCGAGAATGCCAAAACAGGGGAGTTTGGAGATGGAAAAATATTCGTCATTCCAGTAGAGGAAGTTGTAAGGGTAAGAACAGGAGAAAGAAATGAAAATGCAATTTAATTTTGTTATTTTATTTTTATTTACGTTTGTTTTTTTTACTGACAGTGTGATTACGAGAATCCTTTCTTTATTAGTTCTTTACTGCACTCTTT